>CAIUPE010000039.1 GCA_903900975.1 uncultured Hyphomicrobiales bacterium
AGGTCGAGCGGATCCACGGAATGCGGTTCGGCACACGCCGGGCGGCAAAGGACGAGGTCATGGACTGGCTACAGTTCTACAATCATCGCCGCCTTCACTCGACGCTGGGCTATCTCAGTCCAATGAACTTCGAGAAGGCGCGCGCGAATGAAAAAAAAGGGCTTGGCGACAAAGAAGGAAAGGCCGCATACTCAACCGGTCAAGGGAGACGTCAAACTAGGGCAAGTTCACTCGACCGACAATGATTTTGCCGTCGTAGACGAAATAGGTATGCCGATCGGCATAGTCACGCGAAACGAGATTTTAAGTGCCTTACGTTCCAAGAAGGATGCCGAATTAATAGGTTCGTTGATGATTCCGGCAAATACTATCCTTACTGAAACGGATCAGCTCGAAAAGGCGCTTCATTTGTTTGAAACATCCAACAGCTCAGCTCTGCTAGTAAGTGATTCCGCAGGAGGATTGTCTGGTATCATCACCAGAGTGTCGATAGCGCAATTGATGTTAATACTGACTGCACGCCCCGGATGGAAGCTCCATCGCGGAGGCATGTTGGCAAAAAGCCTGCTCCAACTTAGCCGCGACCGGCGAGAGGCATCTTTGTGGCCATCACTGTGATCGTCGAAACGTTGGCATCGAGAGGCAAGCTTGACATAAATATGACAGCATTGGCGACGTGATCAACGCTCATGGTAGGCTCTGGAGCCAAATCTAGATTGGCTTGGAGCACGCCGGAACTCATTTTCTGGGTCATATTCGTCGCAGCATTGCCGATATCAATTTGCCCACACGCAATGTCGTATTTCCTGCCATCCAGCGACGTCGACTTGGTAAGACCAGTAATCGCGTGCTTCGTCGCTGTATAGGGTGCCGAATTGGGTCGTGGTGTCTGCGAGGATACCGAGCCATTATTGATTATACGGCCACCGCGCGGTACTTGGCTTTTCATGATACGAAATGCCTCCTGCGTACACAAAAACGCCGCCGTCAAATTTGCATTCAACACCATTTGCCATTGGTCGAACGTTAAATCCTCTAGCGGGATTGGTGGGGCATTCGAACCAGCATTGTTGAAGAGTACGTCCAGGCGCCCAAATTTTTCCTTCGTCTTGGTAAAAAGGTTAGCAACCGCTACAGGATCTGCAAGATCAGTCGATACGGCCAATGTCGGCACTTCGTATTCCACACCCAGCGCTACCGTTTCGTCGAGAGCCTCTTGCCTACGCCCGGCCAACACAACACTATACCCTTCCTTCATCATTGCGAGCGCAACTGACCTCCCTATGCCGGAGCCCGCCCCAGTAATCATCGCAATTTTTCCGTTAGCGCTCATCAGGCGTCTCTCCATGATTGTGTTTTAGGCGTCACGCCGTCAGACGCTCAAGGGAGCGGCCAAACCGATCGAAGATATCATCAATTTGCTTCTCAGAAATAATCAGAGGCGGGCAAAAGGCCAAGATATCGCCGATTGGTCTAAAAATTACGCCTTCCTCATGCCCTAATTCGGCAAGTTTCAAACCGGTTGCTCCCGGCTTTTCAAACCCAGCTTTCGTTTTCTTGTCAGCTACAAGTTCAATCGCGCCAATCAAACCGACGCCGCGCGTTTCGCCCACCAGAGGATGATCCTTGAACGAATGCAACCGCTCTAAAAAGCGCGGGCTCAAATCATTCACCCGCCCCATCAAATTGCGCTCTTCAATGATATCCAAGTTTTCCATGGCAACCGCCATGGCTAGCGGATGGCCTGCCGTAGTGAAACCATGAGCAAACGTGCCGATTTTAGCGGTGTTATCGGCAATCACATTGTATATGTCATTCGTGAAAGTAATCGATGCTAGTGGCACGTAGGACGATGTGATTTGCTTCGAACAAACCATGACGTCTGGCACAATACCATAGGTATCCGAACCCCAGACATTGCCGGTACGTCCGAAGCCATTAATAACCTCGTCTACAACGATAAGAATATCATATTTGCGACATACAGATTGCATTTTATCCCAATATGTACGAGGCGGAATGAACACACCGCCAGCTCCCATAACAGGCTCCCCAATAAAGGCTGCAACAGTTTCCGGTCCTTCAGCGAGGATTTTATCCTCGAATTCCTTAGCAAGGCGCGTCGCGAATTCTTCTTCGGTTTCCCCAGCTTCAGCAAACCTATAATGATGGGGGCATCCAACATGTTTAATCTGCGGGAATGGTAAATCAAAATCGCGATGGTTATTCGGCAATCCTGTAAGGCTAGCCGACATCATCGTTATGCCGTGATAAGCCTTAATTCGGGAAATGATCTTCTTCTTTTCGGGCTTTCCTCGGGCGTTGTTATAAAACCAAATCATTTTAACAACGGTATCGTTTGCTTCCGATCCTGAATTCACAAAGTGAGCTTTACCCATCTTGCCTGGCGACATTTTAACCATTCTTTCCGCCAATGCGATCGCAGTTGGATGCGACTTGTGCGAAAAGGAATGGTAGAATGGTAACTCGCTCATTTGCTTGGTAGCCGCTTTGACTAGGCGCTCTTCTCCGAATCCTACGGCGACACTCCAAAGCCCCGCCATCGCCTCGATATATTCCTTACCCATATCGTCATAGACATAGACACCCTTGCCCTTCGCAATAATCATGGGGCCGACCTGCTCGTGCCTCCGGGCATTCGTGACAGGATGGAAATAATACTCAATATCGCGGGCAGCAGCGGAATTTGGAAGCGCAGTCATCGTAATCTCCGAGAAACGGGGTATTGAATACATCAGGTTCAAATCAACCATAGTCAATCTAAAGAAAAAAATAAAACCCTCGATAATCAATTTAAACTATGCGGTTGTGCGGAATCCTCTCAGCAAGAAGATAATCCAACCGGCCAATAGTCCCCAAAAAGCACCACCTATACCGAACAGCGATAAGCCCGATGCGGAGATTATGAAGGTTAAAATGGCTGCCTCGCGGGATTTCGGCTCCGACACAGCCGCGTTCATGGATGCTCCAAAGGCGCCAATCAAAGCCAAACCCGCAACAGACTCAATTAATACTGGGGCGGAAATCCTGATCAGAACGGTAGCTCCCGCAGCCATAAATCCGAGAAAAATATAGGTAAGTCCGGATGACACGCCGGCCCAATAGCGACGTCTAGGATCTGCGTGCGCATCCGGCCCCGCACACATCGCAGCCGTTATAGCAGCAAGATTAACGGCATGCCCCCCGAAAGGTGCCGAAATAAGGCTCAGCAGACCTGTTACCGTAAAAAGCGGCCCAGCCTTGGGATTAAAACCATGGACCGCGAGCACGGCAATGCCCGGTATATTTTGCGATGCCATCGTAACGATAAACAAAGGAATACCTATACTGATGACGGCATTAATCGAATAATTGGGCAAAATAAAGATAGGATGCGGGATTAAAAGCGCGGGCGGCATGGACGTACTTGTCGCGGAAGAAAGATTGAGTAATACCAACGCTACGAAAGCTGCGGGAACCGCAAATAGCCGCTTAAAGCGCGCCGTTACCGCCCAAACCACGACAAGAATGAGTCCATCCAACGGCTTTGACGCTATAGCCTGAAAGGGTGCCAAGCAAAGGTGCAACAAAATACCCGCCAACATGGCATTTGCCAAGGGCGCCGGAATGGCAGCAACTGCACGGCCCAATGGCTTCCAAATACCTGCTGCTAATAATAAAAAGGCGCTAATTGAAAAGGCACCAACAGCTCCCGAGAAACCACCCTCTACGGCGCCCGTACTGACGAGAAGCGCAGCACCAGGCGTTGACCACGCCACACTAATCGGCATTCTTGTCTTTAAACTGAGAATAACGCCCCCAACTCCCATAGCTATAGCAAGCACCATCAAGCCCGAGGTCGCCTCGGCATCCGAAGCTCCGACGGATTTCAGCCCCTGAACAATAATAGCAAAAGAACTCGCAAAACCCACAAAACCTGCGAGAACGCCAGCAAAAATCGCCTGTATTGATGAAGATCGCGCGTAGTGCATTTTTAAGTTCCGAATGTACATTCGAACATTCAAAATGCACTTATTGGAGATTTATGTCGATAGATAATAAAAACAGAACACTAAAGCCGTGCCATTTCGAAATCCCGACAGGATTCTCCAAATTCAGCGAGTGCATTTTCGAGATACTCTGCCAAACGAGCCGTGCCAAGAAGATATCGACAAACCGAACCCGTTTGCCTTGATTCAGCTTCAGCCACCGCCGCTTTCCAATCCTTGGCGTCAAAATCTCCTCGCCCAATCCACATCATTGCAGTCATCGCATTTTTCTCGTCTTGGTCCATTGCATCAATAAATTCGACGAGTTCTGCTTCAGTCGTCGTTTCACCGGCAACCGTTAGAATACTATGAAATTCATCATCGGTTTCATTCGAAGCGTCGCGTTCGGCACCAACGTTCTGGATCGATAATTCACGGTACTTAACCACAACAAAGCAAATTTTTTCCGGATTTTTTTCAGGCATGCCTTCGTCGATAGGTACGGCGATATCGTCGCGATCGGTAAGATTACCCAGTTTTTTTGAAAATAGAATTATCATCGCGCATCCAAGTGCCTCAATCCACCACCCATCGTTCAATTCGATAGATATTTCAGGATTAATGATCGAAGCGAATTGTGGTTCCATTGGAGTGGGTATAGACGCTCAGAACTGACAGACATCAAAACAAAGCCGATTAAAATTTCATTATTTGGTTTAATTCTGCTGTCAGCGGGAACCATCGATCAAGACGCTTAAAATTGCCAGAAAAAATAGTTCTTTCTATTAAGATAAATAGCGCATTCAACGACTGATTGAACTAAATTAGCCGAGGGACTCCGCTGGGAGCCGGTTATAGCCAGATGTGGGCTGGCTAAATTTAACGCGATCCGTCACCTTAATTGATCAAATATAATGCAAAGTGATGCTTAAATAGCGAAGAATGGAGCTTTAAAAGCCGCATTTGAAGCGTCACTAAATACGTTCGAAGGATGGTATGGAAAAGCCTGACTTGTTTATTTGTTGCCTTTTGAAAACTCCTCGATGGCAAAAATCCAAGATGGATGGCCTCACCCCCGTTTGGCGAATGCGATTACCTTGTCCAAATTAGGACGGGCGTACGCAGCATTGCTATCCGAAATCTTGTTAGAACGATAAAACCTTAAGTAGATTGATGCGAGTCAACGACAACGCAGCTACGTCAATGACAAAAACATATTGTTACAATTCGAAAAACTGAAGAGCATTCAATATGAATGATAGTGAATTACGCGAATTGGTCATTGATGAATTGGAATTTGAACCTTCAATTGACGCCGGTAATATCGATGTTGCGGCGAAGGATGGAATCATAACTTTGTCGGGCTATGTCGCAAGTTATGCTGAAAAAATGGCAACTGAACGAGCGGTTCGCCGCGTTAGGGGTGTGAATGCCATCGCTCAAGAAATTGAAATCCGCTATTCGACTGACAAAAAAATCAACGATGACGAAATTGCGCGCCGGTGTGTGAACATCATTGCATGGAATACGACGCTGCCTGAAGGCAAATTAACCGTTAAGGTTGAGCGTGGTTGGGTGACATTATCCGGCGAAGTTCCTTGGCATTTTCAACGGGTTGCGGCTAAGTCAGGTGTTCGCAAAATTTCCGGTGTTACGGGCATCACCAATCTAATTACGATCAAAGCTCGGGTTCAGGCTGCCGATATCAAATCAAGAATAGAAGATGCGTTAAAACGTAGTGCTGAAGTAGAAGCCCATGCCATCCGAATTCTTGTTACCGACTCTAGCGTGCGGTTGGAGGGAAAGGTTCATGATTGGCGTGAAGGCGAGATTGTAGAAAAGGCAGCGTGGAGCGTACCGGGCGTGATGGCGGTCGACGATCGACTGACCGTATAATCATCAAAAGGGGGAGTAAAAAAAAATATAGAGCTCCCTCTTTTAACCTTTGAAGGGTAAATTATACGCTTCGATGGCTGTTTTACGCCAAAAATGATTCCTTTCATCAGAGCTTGCATCTGCCAAAACATCATCGAGAACGTTAACCCACGTCGGATAATCGACGGCGAGCGTTGCAACCGTCCAGTCGCTTCCGAACATCACACGAGAAAATCCGAAGCTTTCAATCACATGCTCAATGTAAGGGCGAAGTTGATTTCGCGTCCATTGCGAATGATCGGCCTCGGTTGCTACGCCCGATATCTTACACACGACGTTAGGAAGTTTAGCCAATTCACGAATTTGAAATTTCCACGGCTCCAGAAGTCCATTTTTTATATCGGGCTTCGCAATGTGATCGAGAATAAATCTCGTATTTGGGCATCTTCTAACCAATTCAATCGCATATTTGAGTTGATAATGCCTAATACAAATATCAAAACTCAAATCATAATGTGACAAAAGACGAACTGCCTCGATAAAATCAGTTGCAATGCACATCGATGGATCATGCTCGCCCTGTATAAGTCGTCTAATACCTTTTACGTTTTTGATTTGCTTTAGCTTTTCAAGGTCATCTTTGACTGCTACGCCTTTTTCTAAAGGTGCGTGCGCAACAATAGCAGAAATTCTTGAATCGTTATCAGCTAAACTGGCCACAAATTTGGCTTCTTCTAGGTAAAAATCCGGATCGGCGTCTACTTCGACAAAAACGAGTCCTTCAACTTCGACGGTTCCGCGAGCGATATCGAAATCTCTCATGACGGTTGTTTTGTTCAGACTTGGAACATCCGCCATCCAGGAATACTGAATTTTTTCAATATCATAGAGATGTACATGGGAATCAATGATCGGGAAATCAGGCATCAAAATATCCGTCGAATATCAAATAGCACAGACACCATTTGGAGTAGTCAGGAAGCCCATTGAGCTACAAAAAACAATGGTTTCACTAGATCATTGGTTTAATCAAGTGGCAAACTGCCAAACTCTCCCGTCGACGGTCAAAGACTCGCGATACTTTGGGTCATCGAATCCAATCGCACGAACGTGACATCTTGATCGAGTAGAGCACGAACGCCCGCGATGACGCCGAAGCCACTCGGGCGGTTTGGTTGGTTTGCATGTGCGATAATTACTTCCCCGTCTTTAGCTTGCCGCATGCGTGACACCACCACGGCGGCTGGCAAGGATGCTCCCATATCGGCGTTGAGGGAGAATCCAGCGATCGAAAACCCCATCCCCTCAATGGCTGGAAGGGCTGCCGGACTATAAAGGGCGGTTGCGCCGCGATACCAGACTGGCCTTGCCCCTGTTGCGGCCAAGATCGCCTCTTCGCCGCGACCAACTTCGTCGCGGATCGCAGAAAGATCACCTGCAACTTTGATCCCATAAATATGACGTTCACCTAACACAGCAGGAACGTGATGCGCACCATGATTGCCGATGGCGAAAAGATCGCGGTGAGCAAGAATAGCTGCAAGTCCTGTCGGGTTTGAATGAATCCACGCCCCCGTCATAAAAATGGTTGCGGGCACCCGCCATTCCACCAGCGCCGAAATGATCTTAGCATCAAAGCCGCCAGGGCAGGCGTCCAAGGTCAAAGCCACTGTCCTGCGGCCATCGGTTGACGATTTCAACACTAAGCGCGGTTCAAGTAATTCCTCACTTGCTTCTGCGCGTTGGGCCGAGACTCCCATCAAGCCGGCCAAAGCCAAGGCGCCACTGCCCACAAGAAGTCGCCGACGTGAGAAGCCCATCGTACAACACCTGCACGGCTCCTCCGATGCTCCATTGTTTGCAACAAATGGGGGCAAGTTTACCGTCATTGGACATCGAGCCTTGCTTAAGAATTCTATGAATTAGCGATTTTCACCGCTTATTACCTTGGCACTACCGCCAAATGTCGAAGATTTGATGAATAAATTGCGGCTGTTTGGCGATTTTTCACGTTCAACGCTGCCTTTTTGGCGGGCCAATGCGAACCTAGGCTAAGGCCAGCTCCGAACCGATGGCCGCGATATTCCGATGGACAAACCGGTTGGAAGCCATTAAAACGCTCGGCTTCAGGTAGGGTTCCCCAAAAAGGCTCGAAATGTGTGCGCTTCGTCTCTTAAAGCCGGGCCAGTTAGTCGGTATCCTAGCCGCCTTTCAAGGCTTGGTCCTAACTGCCGTCCCCTACGCCTTCAGTTCAGCGCCGCCGCTTGACGTTGTTGAGGGCTTGGTGTGGGCACCACATTGGCTTATCGGCACCTATAAGCATCCGCCGTTGCCCGCCTGGATCATTGAAATATCCTTGTTGCTCTTACGGGATGTCATTCTGGGCCCTTACGTGGTCGGGCAACTTTGTGTGGCCCTGACCTATTTTTTTATCTACCGGCTTGGACGTCTCGTGGTTGATCCTGTGAGGGCCGCCGCGGGTGCCATCCTGATGGCAGGCAGCTATTATTTTACAGTTCCAACGCTTGAGTTTAACCACAATGTCGTCCAGCTGCCGCTTTGGTCAGGGACGCTATTGTTGTTTGCCTACCTTCGACGAAATTCCAACTCTTGGAACCTTTGGCTTGCGCTCGGATTTGTCGGTGGATTCGGCCTTTACGGCAAATATACGTTCGCGATACTGCTCGTGATCTTGCTTATGATCGCCATTTGCGATCGCACGATGCGAGAGGCTTTTCTTACACCGAAGCCATATATCGGTATTGTTCTGACATTTTGCGTTTTTCTGCCCCATTTGATTTGGCTATTCGACCATCAGTTCGAGCCATTTTCCTACGCCATTGACCGGGCAGGAAAGACCGGTTCAGGATCATCGCCGCTTCGATTTTTCCTGACACAGATCGCCGACCATTTGCCGATTGTGCTGGTTTTGGCCGTAGCGGGCATAAGTGGCCTTTTACATACCCAAAAGGCGCATCGCGAGACCAAAGACCTAAACTTTCTCCGCGTCATCAGCTTCGGCCCTATTCTATTGACCCTCTTCCTCTTTGTAATCAGCGCATCCTCCGCCAAAGACATGTGGGGCATGCCCATGTTCACCCCACTTGGCCTTTGGCTTGTCGTCGAGAATGGGCGTCAATGGTCGGTTCCCCAGATTGAGCGCGCTACTCTTGCAGCAATGGGCCTAATCGCCTGTGTTGGGACCGGCTTTGCGGTCGAGGCCACTTATCCCTATCGGGGCCTTCCTCTCCGTAGCAATTGGCCGATGCGTGAATTGGCCCGTGATGTTGATGAAGTTTGGAAACTGCATAGCAACAAGCCATTGGAAATCGTGGGCGGAACGCCTTTTATTGCTGGACTGGCATCCGTTGGGTATGAGCCTCACCCGTTGGTGTTGATCGGTAATGATCTCCGCCATTCACCTTGGATAAACGAACAACAGATTGCCGATAAGGGTATCCTGTTCTTATTCCAGCAGGATGGGCCAGCCCCTGCATTATGCGGGGACGAATTTTACAAATATCCCATTACGCTATCCGATCCGCAGTTACCCGGAATAATGGCCATTGTCTGCCCGCCCAAAAGCACGCCCTAAGCGTATTTCGCTTGTTTAAAAGGGCGATTTCCCTTCGCCCCGGTATAGGTTATGGCTGCTCCTCAATTTTCGAGAGTAAACGCTGTGAAATCCATCCTGCTGATCCGCCACGGTCAATCCACTTTTAATGCTCACTATGAGAAGACCGGGGAAGACCCCGGACATTTCGATGCGCGTTTGACACCCCTTGGCCAACAGCAAGCGGAAGAAGCCGGGCGCTTGTTGGCGGATGAGCCGGTTGATTTGGTGATCACCTCGCCTCTGACCCGCGCCATACAAACCGGACAAGCCATCTTCGCCCAACGCGCTATTCCATTCCACATCACGTGTCGCCATCGCGAGCGGCTGGAAAGCAGTTGCGACGTCGGCAGGCCGCCTCATGAATTGAAGGCGGACTTCCCTCATCTCGACTTCGATCACTTGGGCCCCATTTGGTGGCATGATGTCCCTGATACCCCTGGTCCCTTCGCTAATGAACCGGTCACCTTATTTGAAACACGCGTGAAAGCCTTTCGTGAATGGTTGCGCGACCACGAAAGCCAACGGATTGCTGTTGTCGGTCATGGTACGTTCTTCCACGCTTTAACGGGCTACTGGATGCGTAATTGCGAATTCCAGCGCTGGAAAGCCGATTAAGCCCATTACACGCCGCAATTTAGCCCTGATCACGGGCAATGACGGCGGGGCAATCCAAAACACCCCTGACCGTCGTATGCCGGTCACGGTTACCGTTTCAGTCGAAAGTAAGTTTGCCTATGAATGCGAAGCCCGTCGCCGCAGCGCCGCTGTCGACCGCCGCCATTTGGTCGATCCTGAGCGGGGTTGGCCTCGCGATGTTTTTGGGTGCGTTGGACCAAACCATTATTGCGGCCGCCTTGCCGACCATGGCACGAGAACTGGGTGATTTCGATAACATCTCGTGGGTCGCCAGCATTTACCTTTTAGCCGCCACCGCCGTCACGCCGCTTTATGGCAAAGTGAGCGACATTCATGGCCGTCGGATTACCATGTTATTTGCGATTGTTACCTTTGTGATCGGCTCGATGGCGTGCGCGCTTGCGCCAACGATGCTGTTTCTGATTGCCGCACGCGCACTGCAAGGACTCGGCGGCGGTGGCTTGCTTTCGCTGGCTCAAACGATCATTGCCGATATTGTCGCGCCGAAAGAGCGCGGTAAATACCAGATTTATTTTGCCAGCGTCTATCTTTCCGCCAGCCTGATCGGCCCGATGTTGGGCGGCCTTTTGACCGAGCATTTGCATTGGTCGTTTATTTTCTGGATCAACCTGCCCATCGGGCTTGCGGCCTTTCTTATGACCCGCGACAAGCTCCGGCTTTTGCCCCGCCATGACCGACCGCATCAGCTCGATATACTTGGTGCCGTTTTGATCGTGCTGGCAACCGTTACCTTGATGGTGGGCTTGAACGAAGGTGGCGTGCACCGGCCTTGGATCTCGCCCGAAATCCTCGGCATGTTTGGTGTGTCGGCCGTGCTATGGGTGCTGTTTTTGTGGCGCATCCGACGTGCTGTAGAGCCGCTAATCCCCATCGATATGCTCGCCAATCCGATTATGGCGTCGGCGACCATGTCAGCCTGTTTCAGCATGGGCACCTATATCGCGCTAACCATTTTTATGCCGGTCTATTTTGAGGAGGCACGCGGGATGAGTGCTGCCAATTCGGGCTTGGCGCTTATTCCCTTCATGGCCGGTACGGTTGTGGGGGCAACGATGGCGGGACAATCCATGGGCCGCATTACCCATTACAAGCGACTACCAGTGGTTGGCCTTTGTGTGGCTACGATGTGCTCGCTGGTGTTGGCCTTCTATAGCGAACAGCTGAGCCTCATTAACCTTGAGTCGCTTGTGACGATCATCAGCATCGGCCTTGGCACAGTGTTGCCCACTACAACGGTGGCCATTCAAAACGCCGTTAAAGCCCATCAACTCGGCACAGCAACGGGCACGATGAACTTCTTCCGCCAATTGGGCAGCGCCCTGTTTGTGGCGGTATTCGGGGCCATTTTGCTCAATACGGGGCACGGTTCAGCGGCGGCGGCGGCTTCCGAAAAGGGCAGTTTCGTGGCGATGTTTTTGGCGGCAGCCATCGGCTTTGGTTTATCCTTTCTGTTTATCGTGCTGATGGAAGAAAAGCCGCTGCGTTCGTCGGCCAAACACGCTGCCGAAGCGATTCTGGTCGATTAATCGAAACGGCCGTTAACGGAAGCGATCGGTAGCCTCAAGGATCGTATCCAGAATACCAGGTTCCGTGCCGGCGTGCCCAGCATCAGGGACGATGGAAAAATCGGCTTTCGGCCACGCTTTATGCAAATCCCACGCGTTTTTGAGCGGTGTTACGACATCATAGCGGCCATGGATAATTGCGCCGGGGATGTGGCTAATTTTATGCATATTGGCAAGCAACTGATCATCCCGATCAAAAAAGCCGCCGTGAATAAAATAATGACATTCGATGCGGGCGAAGGCGAGCGAGAATTCTTCCTCGCCAAACAGGCTAACCCGGGCTGGATCAGCGAGAAGCGAGATGGTTTTGCCTTCCCACTGGCTCCATGCACGCGCGGCCTCAAGCTGTACCGCTCTGTCCGGCGACGTAAGGCGCTTGTAATAGGCGGTGATCATATCACCCCGATCCGCCTCGGGGATCGGCTCCAGATAACGCTCCCACGCATCGGGATACAGCCAATGGCAGCCTGATTGATAGAACCAATGCAATTCTTCGCGGCGCAGCAGAAAAATGCCGCGCAACACCAGCTCGGTCACGCGGTTAGGGCATAATTGCGCATAGGCCAGCGCCAGCGTCGAACCCCATGAGCCGCCCATCACTTGCCAGCGATCAATACTGAGATGTTCGCGTAACCGCTCGATATCGGCCACGAGATCCCATGTCGTGTTCTCGCGCAATTCGGCGTGCGGGGTCGAGCGACCGGAACCCCGCTGGTCGAACAGAATGATCCGGTACGCCGCCGGATCATGCAACCGCCGCATAAACGGGCTTGAACCACCGCCCGGCCCGCCATGCAGCAACACCACCGGCTTGCCGTTCGGATTGCCGCATTCCTCGAAATACAGCTCATGCAAATCGGAGACGCGAAGGCGTCCCGTCCGATAGGGCTCGATATCGGGATAGGCCTGTCGCAATCCAACCATGGTATTCGTCCTTAGGCGCGAAGCCGTTCGTTTTTCGGGTCCCATGCGGGATCGGCCAACACATGCGCTTTGCACATCTGGCCCATCATCATGATCTCAAAACCGGTGCCGGGTTTAGCCAGTGCCGGTTCCACATAGGCAAAGGTCAGCGACTTGCCTGTCGCGTGGCCATAGGCACCGCTGGTGGTCAAACCGACGATGCGGCCATCATGATAGATCGGCTCATTGCCATAGCAATCATTATCCACCGCCGCGACCTCCAGATAGACGAGTTCGATGCGCGGGCCTTCTTGTTTGGATTGTAGCGTGCCGGGCTTGCCGATGAAGTCCTTGTTGAGATCGACGAAGCGTTCCATCGCTCCCTCGATCATGGTGACTTCGTTCGTCAATTCCGAACCCCAACCGCGATAGGCTTTTTCCATCCTGAGCGAGTTCATCGCATAGGTGCCAAACAGCTGGATGCCATGCGGCTGACCGGACGCCATCAAGGCCTGATAGACCTTTGGCATATCGGCCATCGGACAATGGATTTCCCAACCCAATTCCCCGACATAATTGACACGAACCAGACGCACACCATGCACGCCCGCAATAGTCGCTTCTTTGCCGGTCAACCAGCGGAAGGCGGGGTTGGTGAGGTCGATATCGGTCAGAGGCGCCAACACATCACGCGCATGCGGGCCGGCTAGAACGAGAACGCCATAGTCATCGGTCACATCCTTGATCGTGACCTTTTCGCCCTTCTCGAGACGCCAGGTCAGCTGATCAAAATCATGCAACTGTGCGACCGCTGCGGAGAGCACATAAAAACGATCTTCCGCCAACCGCGTCACGGTGATTTCAGATTCGATAAAGCCATTGGCATTCAGAAGATGGCCCAAAATAACGCCACCATCTTTAGCCGGAATCTTGTTGGCGCAAATGCGGGTGAGATAGGTCAGCGCATCGGGGCCGGTGACTTCGAATTTCGAGAAGGTTGAAAGGTCCATCAGGCCAACGCGGTTACGCACGGCCTCGCATTCGCTCTTCACCGCATCCCACCAATTGGAGCGCTTGAAGGAGAACACTTCGCCCTTGCCGCTCTTGTCATACCAGCGTGCCCGCTCCCAGCCAAAAATCTGGCTGAATTGTGCGCCCTCTACCGCCAAGGTGTCGTGCAACGAAGATTTGCGGATACCACGCCCAACCGTGTGCTGCTCGCCCGGCTTGTAGCAGTAATACATGTGGTGATAATCGGCGATCGAGACTTCATCGGTATAGTCTTTATCGGCCCAATTACCGAAGCGGCGCGGATCGAATTCGCGCATGTTGATTTCGGCTTGGCCATGCACCATCCATTGTGCCAGATATTTGCCCGCACCGCCGCCTTGGCAAATGCCGACCGATGCGCCGCAATGCATCCAGTAGTTTTTCGCCCCCGGAGCAGGACCGGAAAGATAGGTACCATCGGGCGTATGTGTGATCGCGCCTGAAATGACGCTCTTGATACCGGCTTCACCAAACAGCGGAAAGCGCTCGATGCAGCGCTCGAGATACGGCATCAGACGATCAAGTTCCGGGGCAACAAGTTCGCTCTCAAAATCCCATGCCGGTGGCTTGCCATCCCAGCATACATGCGCCGTGCCCGTTTCATAAGGACCGATCAGCACGCCATTGGTTTCCTCGCGCAGATAGGCATGCGACCAGGGATCGCGAACAACCGGTAATTCCTGCTTCAAATCGATCAGCGCCTGCAAAGGCTCGGTGATCAGATAATGGTGCAGCATATTGGAAATCGGCACATTGTGCCCCGTCCAAGAGCCCACGACATCGCAATAGGAACCTGCGGCATTGACCACGTGTTCGCAAATGATGTTGCCCTGATCGGTGATCACTTCCCACTCGCCCGACGGCAGCAGCTTGATGTCGGTGACCCGGGTGCGGCGATAAATTTCGGCACCCATTTTGCGCGCGCCTGCTGCCATCGCATTGGTAATATCGGCAGGGGCGACATGGCCGTCTGTGATGGTATGGAACGCCGCTTTCACACCATCGGTATTCAGGAAAGGATGAACCTTCTTGATCTCTTCCGGGCCAATGATGTGGGCCTCATAGCCTGCAAGCTTCGAGACACCATAGACTTGCTTGAGCCAATGGACTTCTTCATCCGTGCAGGCGAGACGCAAGCCGCCGCAGCCGTGCCAGCTCACCGCATGACCCGTTAGCTCTTCAAGCTTCGGGTAAAGCTCGGTGCCATACATATGCACTTTGGTCATGTTGAGCGAGGAGTTGAAATGCGGGCATTGGCCTGCCGCGTGCCAGGTGGAACCGGAGGTCAATTCGCCCTTCTCGACGAGCACCACATCCGACCAGCCCTCAAGCGCCAGATGATAGAGCAGGCCTACGCCCATCACGCCACCACCGACAACAACCACTCTGGCATGCGATTTCATGTGTTCCATCCCACTCTTGTTATTGATCTCTATGCCTGAAGGTAGTCCGGTGTGAGGCCCTCGTCGATGCCTCGGTGCGACACCTACCATTCCGGAGGCGTCGTAAGGCCTATCGGTTGAGCTTAGCCACCAGATCGGCTGTTTCTTCGCGGCCGAGGGCGCCTAACCGCATCGCAATCGACCACCTCTGGCCGCCACCCAATTCAACCATGTTGCCCTTGGCTTTCTCCGCCGTGTAGCCTTCGGTCTCGGCTGTGGCCGGAAACGCCATGCCGATGGCGTCTTGGTCGGGCGTGCGGCAAATCCATCGAACGCAAGTGGCAACATCCGCTTTGCGATAGCGGATGTAATCCGCTGTACCATCGGGCCGCTTTTGCAGCGCGTGGACAAACCCCTCAACGTCGGCTTCCATATCGATGGTGAAAACAATTTCCGGATCAAAGCCCATACCGGGTTTCAGCACATGATGCAGCTTTGGCTCCTTGGCCAGCTCAGTGATGAAATCGGCATAGCCGGGCTTGGGGCTGATATGCGGCGGTATCACTTGCCGTACCCGCACGGCTTCAGCCGTATAGGGCGCCGAATAGACCATCTCGCCATAATCAACGGGGCGAAAATTGGCATGCGCCAGATACATCAAATCCATCGGCGTCTGCTTCTGATTATCGACGTGCAATTCGATATCCAAAAGCGTCGAACCAGCCTTCATTTCAATCGTCGCAGTTGCGAGATAATGCACCGAAAACGCTACCGCATAACGGTACGCGCCACCAATTTTGAGCGAACCCTTTACCTCGTCAAACTCAATCCAAGCGTGCTGAAACGGCGCATTCGGCATTTCACCATGCAGCGAATGCCGATCGGTCAGGCCCGGGGCACCCATTGCGCTCAAACCGCAATGAATAAAAAAAGCACCATAACTTTCAAGATAAACAGGGCTATCAACCGGCTCCTCAAACATCGACTTCATTGTAAGGTCGCGGCCATCAAATACTGCGCGCCAGATTTGCTGCCCACGAAACGGCAACACATCAATATGGCCGCGACTATTTGCGATGCGCAGGCCTTCCGTTCCAGAGGAATAGCGAAAGGTTGTTAGGCTAAATTCACCCATCGTGCCCAACGATGTCTTGCCTTCGGCAAACATTGCGCGCGTCAATTCAATCCGGACCGACATTGTGTTTCCTTCGCCTTGTGCGGTTATTGCCATTCGCCCTCTGTTTGCCACAGAAACCAAGGAGCGGTCCAGCATCTGTTCGAAACGGCAATAAAGCATCCCAATTTTTGCCTCGATCGGCTGCATAATTTTCAATCTTGCACGGCAAAATAAGCGCGATGCCCCAAGGTACGATCGCACACAAAAAACATACCCCTTCAACTATGACTTGCGAAGATCAAACGATTCTGCGCAAATGACATGTTATTGACACGATTTCAGCCCTGATTTTACAGACTTCGACGATTGAAATGTGAGCATGCTTTTCGAGTATTGTGCTGAATGCAGACGATGCTGCAACGTTGACGAAGGGCACCCGGCTCTCGATGTTACATTGACATCGAAAGAACAAAAAAAATTTGGCAGCATTTGTATCGAGTCTAACTGTCATCACCTTGGCGAAACCGGTTGTGTGCTGGGTGTAGAAAAGCCTTTTTCATGCAGCCTTTATCCCCTCTCCTTTGATCCAAAGGAGCGAAGCTTTTCATATGACAGCGAATGTCCTTTGATGCCGCACTATGTCGCTCAACTCGACGATCAGACAAGTGAAGCAAGCCAACATTTGAATTTTATCACCGAAGAAATATTAAAACTGGAAGTCAAAGATCCAAACTTTCTGATGGAAAATTACTTAGTTGATATTGACTACTTTGATCTCCTCACGCTTCCTCATGCGGCTTTGCCGACCCGTTCGGTTAAATGATGCGAGAATTAATGGTGCACGACGAGTTACAGGATCAAGACGAAACGCACCTCGCCAAGCGAGTCGGGTTTCAAAGCTGGACCGAGGATAATCTTTGGGTCGAAAGCAGCCATAACGACATCCTTTATTATACGACGAGGTGGGACGCCTTGTGTCCCTATGTCGACGTGACCGACGAGATGCTGCAATCTGCGCCTAAGCCCTTCATTGTCTACGCTCTGCCACCCGAAGGTCCTTATGGCGTGCCAATTGGCGACCGTTATGGTCTGGTTGACACGCAATCCGAAGCCTTCTGGTCGGATGAACGTCGCATGCGTAAATTCCGCGAATACGACAAGCTTTACAAGAATTTCACATATACCGAGGAAGTCATTCCCGGCACCAGTCTGACCTTCGACATGATGCTGGAGATGGGCGGCGATCATTTTGTCAATTGCTATATCGACGACCGTGAGGTCGAAGGCTTTATCGACTATGTGCAAAGGCTCGAAGTGCTCGTGCTAAAGGTGCATGATGCCGACGGTACATTGGTGTTGACCGATGTCTCGATTGTATTGCCCGACTATAACCAGCTCTATGGCAGCTTCTGCCAATGGAACCGTGACTATAAAAACCGCTCGCCTGGCATTTATGCCTGCCTGCTGGCCATTCGTTGGGCCCAGAAAAACAATCTGCGCTACTACAATCTCGGTCCTGTGGGCGACTACGGTTACAAAGATCTATTTGTCACCGATTTCGAGCCAATCTATTCGCTGGCGCTTACCGATCTCGACCACCCCTTGGCACTCGACGACACGTCACCGCTCCACACCGATTTTGACACGAAACATTGGAACCAGATCTATCGCGAGATGGAGCCGACCCAAAAATTCAATTTGGTCGGTTAAAAAATGTGTTTGCCGCCGAAACTGTTGTCATAATCCATCAACAGCTCGTCACCGCTTTTGATTTTGGTTAGTGTCTCGAAGCTTCCGTCTTTTTTCATCCGGATATTAGGCGTTTTTGAATGGTTGACATAGATGGCAAAATCCATCGTGTTCAGCCCCATTGTGGATACCAGAACTTCGTCGTCATCATAATAACAGAACATTTCGATCTGCTTGCGGACGCCTTTGGGTAGGGCCTTTAACTCATCGTGGGCGAACGAGATTTCCTTATGTGATACGAGGCTACGCAGTGGATCGATTCCTTTATCAATTCCCCGTACTGCAAACACGCCGATACCATGCACCGGCGAAACGCCCAGTCGGCAATACACATCCTCGGCAAGGTGTTTCAGAAGATGTTTCTTTTTCACGTTCATATACTCACAAAGCCATGATTTTTGCGCAATTCTCGGTAAACTAGGCTTAAATTCGCATAAAATAAATCAAAAACTGGACTATGGTCGCATTTCCGGAAATATCTCCCTCAGACCGATTGCCTGGTTTGTGCCAGCGCTTTGAGATGTCCCATGTTTTTCCAATTATGACTGAATCTTAACTTTTGCTTTTTGCCGTGACGCTTTAGATGAAACGACAAGGGCGCAAGTTGCGCCGAATGTTTGGTTAGGAACGCATTGACCCTTCAAGATACCCCCTTCTTGAATAGACAGACATGGGCCATATGGCGCGCATTGGCCATTGGAACAGGTTTGGCGGCCGCTCTTTCGGGATGCATGCCGGCCAATAAGCCCGCATTGACGGCCCTTGCGCTTCCGGAAGCCTATGCGCAAAAAGCAGCCAATGCTCCGAAAATTGATACGGCTTGGCCCAAACTCTACCGTTCGCCCGAACTCGAAACGCTGATCAAAACGGCGGCTCTCAACAATCTTGATTTAGCTGGTGCGGTGGCGCGGATAGCCCAGGCCGATGCACAAGCGGCGTCAGCCCGTGCACAGCTTTTACCCACGCTTGATGGTTCCATCACAGCCCAGCGCGCGAATACGCCCGGTACTTCCGCTTCCAACCAATTCAACGCTGGGCTGACGGCGAGTTATGCGCTCGATGTGTGGGGCCGTTACCGTTCGCTGCAAATGGCCGAATTGGCCAATGCCGAGGCAAGTGGTTTTGATCGGGACGCCTTGTCGATCAGCATTGCAGCTTCGACAGCCACTAGTTACTTCAATATTTTAGCGGCCAACGACCGAATTGCGTTGCAAAACGAAAATATCCGCTTGGCCAACCACATTCTCGATGCCATTCGCGCTCGGGTTTCGGTGGGCACGGCGTCGGCCCTTGATGTGGCCGAACAAGAGAGCGTGGTGGCAACCCAAAAAGCAGCCATTCCATCGCTTGAACAACAGGTGATGCAAGGCAAGAGCCAGCTCGCCATCCTGCTGGGCCGCAATCCGGAAGGGTTTAGCCTCGCCGCGACCAGTTTGAAATCCCTCTCGGTGCCTGCTTTCTCATCCGGCCTTCCTTCAGAACTCTTGTTGCGGCGGCCCGATATTGCGCGCGCCGAAGCGCAATTACGTGCGGCCGAAGCCAATCTTGACGTCGCCCGCGCCGCGTATCTGCCCAGTTTTGACCTGACGGTGAAAGGGGGTAGCGAAAGCAATCGGCTTGGCTCCTTATTGCGGCCCGATACCGCTTTTGCATCCGCGCTTGGTGGCTTGACGGCGCCCATTTTTGATGGTGGTTCGCTTGATGCGGGCTTTGCTCTCCAGGGCGGCGTTCGAGACGAACTGGTCGCCGCCTATCGCAAGGCTATCCTATCGGCGTTGGGCGACGCGGAAAACGCCCTGGTCTCCACGACGCAGAGCCAACGTCAAGAAGTTTTACAAGGCGACGTCGTTAAGGCGTCCCGACGCGCTTATGCGATCAGTGAAGAGCGGTTACGGGCCGGCACCATCGATATCGTCACCTTGCTTACCGTGCAGCAGACCCTATTTCAGGCTGAAGACGGTCTGATCCAGTCGCGCCTTGGCCGGTTGCAGGCGTCCATAGCCCTTGTTCAAGCGCTCGGCGGCGGCTTTGATGGAGCGCCCGATGCTGCGATCCGCCATCGCCTCGCCGTGCCTACTCCCGCTCCAAGAGTGCCCGCCCCATGAAAATACGTCTCCCCGCTGTCATCCCGGTTCTTGTCTTGTTGGCGATCCTCGGCGGCATTGGCTGGTTTGTGGTAACCCCGCCCTCCCAACCCGCGTCGCGCGGCGGTATGGGCGGCAAAGACGACGGACCCGTGCCCGTTCTGGCCGCGAAAGCGGAGCGGCGGACGATGCCGATCGAGGTCGACAGCATCGGTACCGTCCAAGCGCTCAATACCGTAACCGTGCGCAGCCAAGTCGACGGGCAATTGATCGATCTCCTGTTCCATGACGGGCAGGATGTGAAGGCTGGCGACGTGTTGGCCAAAATCGATCCGACGATTTATCAGGCGCAATATGATCAGGCGGTCGCCAAAAAAGCGCAGGATGAAGCGGTATTGGCCAATGCGCAGCGGGATCTCGAGCGTTATCTCAACCTCGCTAAAACGGAATATGCGCCGCAGCAGCAAGCCGATACCCAGCGCTCCACCGTTGCCCAATTGACCGCGCAGCTTGCGGCCGATCAGGCTGCCGTTAACACCGCCAAGGCCTATCTCGACGACACCTCCATTCGCGCCCCGATCGACGGGCGAACGGGCATCAGGCAGGTCGATAAAGGCAATCTGGTGCACGCCTCCGACCAAACGGGCCTTGTCTCCATTGCCCAAGTTCAACCCCTTTCGATCATCATTACCTTGCCGCAACAGCAATTGGCCGCGATCAACAAAGCGCTTGCACGGGGCACATTGCCCGTTGAGGCGCGCGATGGGGAAACGGGCACCGTGATTGATCGGGGTGCCGTCGAGGTCGTGGACAATCTGGTTGATCAGACAACCGGAACCATCAAGTTAAAAGCCCGTTTTCCGAATACCGAATTGGCGCTTTGGCCGGGTCAATTTGTCAATGTCAGGCTGCTTGTAGGCACAATCCAAGACGCCCTGATTGTTCCAACGCCCGCCATCCAGCGCGGACCGTCAGGCGCTTTTGTCTATCTGGTTGACGAGCAATCCAAAGTCAGTGTGCGGTCGATAACGACCGCTCGCCAGACCGAAACGGAAACAGCCATCGCCACAGGGCTGGATGGCGGCGAAATGATTGTCACCAGCGGATTCAATCGGCTTTCCGATGGGGCTACCGTTCGGGTTGATGCCGCTACCGCAGCACCCGTCAGCCCGACGCCGCCCGCCCGGCAAAAAGGCAGCGGCAAAAGGCCTACGACCTCAGGCACTGCCGGAACAACGCCATGAGCCGGTCCTGATGCAGGTGATGCGATGAGCCAATCGGCCGGCGTTTCTGCCCCTTTCATCCGACGGCCCGTAGCAACTTCGTTGCTGGCGGTGGCGCTGGCCTTATGCGGCTGGCTCGGATTTCGTGGACTGCCCATTGCGGCTTTGCCGCAGGTTGAATTCCCCACCATCGAGATTATTACGCAATATCCGGGTGCCAATCCGGATACAATGGCATCCTTGATCACGGCTCCCTTGGAGCGGCAATTCGGCCAGACCCCGTCGCTCAGTGGCATGTCGTCGCAAAGCTCGTTTGGTTTGAGCCGCATCACCCTGCAATTCGAATTGGGGCGCGATATTGATGCGGCGGCCCAAGACGTGCAATCGGCCATCAACGCAGCCGCGGCCAGCCTGCCACGCACGCTGCCCTATCCACCCGTCTATTCGAAAATCAATCCGGCCGATCAGCCTATCCTCACGCTCGCTTTGTCATCGGCCACCGTCCCCTTGCGCGGGTTAAGTGATTTTGCCGATACGATTTTGGCCCCGAAACTAAGTGAAATTTCCGGCGTCGGTCGTGTCTCGGTTGAAGGCGGCATTAGACCCGCTATCCGCGTCAAGCTCGATCTGGACCGCTTGGCTGCCTATAAAATAGGCGTCGAAGATATCCGCTCAGCGATTGGGGCGGCCAATATTGCCGCGCCGAAAGGCTCGCTCGATGGGATGGAGCAAAGCTACACGATCGCAGCCAATGACCAGATTGGAACGGCCGAAGCCTATGGCTCCATTGTGGTTGCCTCCCGCAACGGGGCTAATCTGCTCTTGCGCGACGTGGCTCAAATTGCGGACGGGTTGGAAAATGATCGGGTAGGCGCGACCCACCAATCGGAAGCCGCCGTCATTCTCGATATCCGGCGGCAACCGGGCGCAAATGTTGTTGAAACGGCCGATCTCATCAAAGCGGCCCTTCCACGCTTGCAGCGCACCCTGCCCGTGGGCGTCTCCTTTGCCATTGTGCAGGACCGGACCGATACGATCCGCGCGTCGATCCGCGATGTGGGCTTTACCCTTCTAATCAGCATTCTTTTGGTGATCGGCGTGGTGTTGCTGTTTTTGCGCTCGCCGCGGGCAACCTTTATCGCGGGCATCACCTTGCCGCTCTCGATTATCGCGAGTTTCGCGGTGATGTGGTTTGCCGGATTCAGCCTCGATAATCTGTCGCTCATGGCGCTAACCATCGGTACCGGTTTTATTGTCGATGATGCCATCGTGATGATCGAAAACATTGCCCGCCATATCGAAGATGGCGACACCCCGATCACCGCCGCCTTGAAGGGGGCCGGCGAGATCGGCTTCACCGTCATCTCGCTGACGGTATCCTTGATTGCCGTATTTATTCCGCTCCTGTTTATGACGGGCCTTGTGGGCCGCATGTTCCGGGAATTTGCGCTGACGCTGTCGATCGCTGTGTTGGTATCGGCGGTTATTTCGCTGACCCTGACGCCGATGATGTGTGCCTATCTGCTGCGTCATGAACCGGACAGGCCATCGGTTCCCCAGTGGCGTCGCACGTTGGATTGGCCCGTGCTCGCCATGGCACGGCTCTATGATCGCACGCTGGGCTGGGCGCTTGATCGAACGGGTCTAATGTTGGCACTGACAGCCGGAACCATGGCGCTCTCAGCCGCCTTTTATATCGGCATGCCGAAGGGTTTTTTGCCGGATCAGGACACCGGCCTTATCGGCGTGGTTCTGGAAGCCTCAGCCGATGTCTCCTTTGCCGAAATGCAGCGCCTCGAAAGCGACGTTACCCAAGCCTTCCGTACCGATCCGGCGGTGACCCATGTCGTGGGTGTCTTGGGGATCGGAGGACAGAATGCAACTCTGAACACGGCTCATCTCTTGGTGGCGTTAAAACCTCGCAATGAACGCGCCGATGGAGCGATCGATATCGCCGCGCGTCTGGTGCGCGTCGAACAAGCGATCAAAGGCGTGCGCCTTTATGTCGAGCCGGTTCAAGATGTCGAAATTGCTACCCGGACCAGCAAAGCCCGCTATCAATATACGCTGACGGGGGCCGACGATCAGGCCGTCGCCCTTTGGGGTGATCGATTGCTGGCCGAACTCGGCAAAGATCCGCGCATCACCCATATCGCAACAGAAACCCCCAGTGGTGGCTTACGCGCGTTTGTCACCATCGACCGCGAAAAAGCCGGGCGGCTGGGTGTGTCGATGCAACTGGTCAATGACACGCTGAACGACGCGTTTGGCCAACGCCAAATTTCCACCATCTATGCGCAATCCAACCAATATCGGGTCGTGTTG
This sequence comes from uncultured Hyphomicrobiales bacterium, assembly GCA_903900975.1. Taxonomy (GTDB): domain Bacteria; phylum Pseudomonadota; class Alphaproteobacteria; order Rhizobiales; family Beijerinckiaceae; genus CAIUPE01. Next base: position 23,536 of record CAIUPE010000039.1, read on the forward strand.
GAAGCCTCGGCCAAAAGCCAGACCGATCCGGCCATTCTCGGCAAACTTTATGTCTCGACCACCGCTGGTGCGCAAGTTCCGCTGACGGCGTTTGCGACGCTTGCGCGCGATACCGCACCACTGGTCATCGCGCATGAACAGCAATTTCCAGCCTATACGCTGAGCTTCGATCTGGCGCGCAATGCGTCACTCGATCAAGCCGTTGCGGCAATGGCCGATGCCGAGGCCAAAATTGGGTTGCCGTCCATCCTAGTTGGCGGCTTCACCGCCGATGCCGCCGAATTTCAACGGGCGCTCGCAAGCGAAATCTGGCTCATTTTAGCGGCCATTGTCGTGATTTATCTCGTGCTCGGCATATTATATGAAAGCTATATCCATCCGATCACGATTCTGTCGACATTGCCCTCGGCAGGCGTTGGCGCCTTGCTCGCTTTGACACTGACGGGAAATGATCTGTCGATTATCGCGTTGATCGGCATTGTTCTCTTGATGGGCATTGTCAAAAAGAACGCGATCATGATGATCGACTTCGCCATATCGGCCGAACGCGAGGAAGGGAGCACCCCGCGCGAGGCCATTGTGGAAGCCTGCCGGTTACGGTTTCGTCCGATCATGATGACAACGCTTGCCGCCTTGTTTGGCGCCATCCCTCTGGCCCTGGCCCATGGCGCGGGCTCGGAACTGCGGATACCATTAGGCGTTACGATTATTGGCGGCCTCTTGCTGAGCCAAATTCTGACGCTTTACACGACGCCGGTGATTTTTCTGACCCTTGAGCGGCTACGTGGGGCAAGGAATGATCGGCGATGAACGGCTTTAGCGGCCTCTTTATCCAACGTCCGGTCGCAAGCTCACTGATCGCGCTCGGGATCCTGTTGGCGGGACTTTTGGCCTTTGTGATCTTGCCCGTGGCAAGCCTTCCTTCGGTGGATTTGCCGACATTGCGGGTGAGTGCAACGCAGCCGGGGGCTGACCCCGAAACCATGGCGACCACGGTGGCCGCACCATTAGAACGACAGCTCGGATCCATCGCGGGGGTTACCGAAATCACTTCGACGAGCTCGCTGGGTGCGACAACCATCGCCGTCCAGTTCGATATCAACCGCCCAGTCGATAAAGCCGCGCGCGATGTGCAAGCCGCGATCAATGCCGCAGCCTATGATCTGCCATCGGATCTGCCCTCGCTGCCGCTGGTTCGCAAGCTCAATCCCGCGGCGTTTCCGGTGCTGGTGCTGGCGCTCACCTCGGATACTTTATTGAACAGCGAGATTTACGATATCGCTGATAGCGTGATAGCGCAGCGCCTCTCGCAAGTAGCGGGCGTGGCGGAAGTGAGCGTCAACGGTTCCGAACAACCGGCGATGCGGATCAGCGTCGACCCCAACCGGTTGGCAGCGATCGGCGTGGGGATTGATGCGGTAAGATCAGCGATCGTCAATGCCAATGCGCTTGGCCCTCTTGGCGCGTTTGAAGGCCCTAAACGGTCGGAAATGCTCGCCACAAACGCGCAACTTGAAAGCGTTGACGACTATAAAAGCATTGTTGTTGCAAACCGGAATGGTGCCGCGATCCGCTTGGGAGATATCGCCGACATCAAACAAGGCGTTCGAAATATTCGCGCAGCGGGCTGGTTTAACGGTAAACCGGCGGTGATTTTGCAAATTACCAAACAGCCCAATGCCAATGTGATTGAAACCGTCGATGCCATCAAAGCGCTGCTGCCGGAGCTTCGGCGCTGGATACCGGCAGGGGTCAAAATCGAAACCCTGACCGACCGAACGGAATCGATCCGCGCGTCGATCCGAGATTTGATTAAAACCCTGTTGGTGGCGGTTGTTTTGGTGATGGGCGTGGTGCTCGTATTCTTGCGCAGCCGGGCCCAAACGATTGCGGTCGGCATATCGGTACCTCTATCGATTGCGGGCAGTTTTGCCGCGATGTGGGTGGCGGGATTTTCACTCGATACGCTCTCGTTGATGGCCATCACCATTGCGGTTGGTTTTGTGGTCGATGACGCCATCGTCGTTGTCGAAAACGTTCATCGCCATATTGAGGACGGCGATGGCGCCTTGGAAGCGGCCTGGAAAGGGGCGCATGAACTCGGCTTCACGGTATTGTCGATCAGCCTATCGCTGGGGGCGGCCTTCATTCCAATGATTTTTATGGACGGGATTATTGGGCGATTGTTCCGCGAATTTGCCCTAACGCTCGTGTTTGCCATCGCCGTCTCAACCTTCGTTTCCCTCACCATCGCACCCGTCATCTGTTCAAAACTCATGCGGGGCCGGGAAGAGCAAAAGCGGACCCGGATTGATCAATGGATCGAAAACGGGTTGGACGCGCTCGCCATGCTCTATGCGCGCTCGCTGCGGCCGGTGTTACGCCATCCGTGGATCACGCTGATCGTGTTCGGACTGGTGATCGGCGCGACTGTCAATTTGTTCCGTACCTTGCCCAAAGGCTTTTTCCCGCAGGATGATATCGGATTGATTTTTGGTTCAACCGAGGCCGCGCCCGATATTTCATTTGCGCGGATGAGCGAGCTGCAACAAAAAATCAGCGCCATTGCCAGCGCCGACCCGGCGGTATCGGGCGTGGCTTCGTTTATCGGCGCGTCGGGCGGGCTTTCGACCGTCAACCAAGGGCGCTTGCTGATTAGTCTGAAACCCTTTGCCGAACGGAAAACCTCAAGCGCGGAGATTGTTGCTCGTCTTCGGCGCGCCACCTCAGGCATTGTCGGGATCCGTCTCTTTATGGCCGCCGCCCAAGATTTCCGCGCCGGGGCACGATCAGGCAAATCGCCGATGCAATTCACAATCTGGGGCCAAGATCTCAAAGCCTTACAAGAATGGGGGCCAAAGGCTGAAGCGGCACTGAAGGCCGCACCTGAACTGGTGGATGTTTCAACCGATAAAGTGAGTGGCGGATTGCAACTCGATCTCTCGATTGACCGCATCCGGGCCGCCCGCCTGGGCGTTGCGTTTCAAGACATTGACGCGGCCCTTAACGACGCTTTCGGGCAACGCCAGATTGCGACGCTCTATACCCCGCGCAACCAGTACAAGACCGTGCTCGCGGTGGCCAAAGACAAGCAGAGTGATCCGAGCGATCTCTCGGGTCTCTATGTCCCCGCGGCCCATGGGACGCAGGTGCCCTTAGAAACGCTAGCGCATATCAACCGGGGCGTGGCACCGTTGGCCATCAACCATCAGGGGCAATTTGCATCGATCACGATCACCTATGATCTGGCCGAAGGGATCACTCAGGATGCGGCAACCGTGGCCGTGCGGCGGGCTATTCTTGATCTTCACATGCCAGACAGCGTGAATTCTGATTTTGCGGGCGATGCCAAGGCCTTCGCAGCGGCTTCGGGCTCCCAAGGCCTGCTGATTCTTGCGGCGGTGCTTGCGGTTTATCTGATCCTCGGGATTTTATATGAAAGCCTTGTGCATCCCTTGACGATATTGTCGACGCTGCCCTCGGCGGCCTTAGGGGCACTGCTCGCGCTCAAGCTATTCGGAATGGAAATAAGCCTGATCGCGATCATCGGCATTATTCTGCTCATCGGCATTGTGAAGAAGAACGGTATTATTCTGGTGGACTTTGCCCAATCGCGCCGCCGTGAAACCGAGCTGTCGGCCTTGGCCGCGATGTTTGAAGCCTGCCGCGTTCGCTTCCGTCCCATTTTGATGACGACGATGGCGTCGATGCTGGGTGCGTTGCCGTTGCTGCTTGCCGCAGGCCCCGGTGCTGGATTGCGCCGACCGCTCGGGGTTACGATCATTGGCGGTTTATTTCTGTCGCAAATTCTGACGCTTTATACGACGCCTGTGATTTATATTCTGATGGACAAACTCGGTCGCAGACGCCGCCAGCCATCGACGGGCCTCTAGGAACCGGCCAACAAAAACTCGGCCACCGTCTCGTCGGTAATCAACACTTTTGGATGAAGCGCTTTAAGTGTGGCGGCCACGCCCTTAGCTTTTTGTCGGCCACCGGAGGCCAGCACCGTGCACCGCGCCTGCCGAATGGGTTCATGATCGACGGCGATGACCCGTTCATTGATCGGGTGATCGATCGGCTCACCTTCCGCATCGATAAACCGGCAAAACAGATCGGCCACCGCACCGGCGGCCTGAAGGTCATCGAGTGCCGCGCGGTCCAAAATCTCGAAACCTGACAAGGTCGAGTTTGGCCCCAAATGCCCGACGCTGACGATCGCGAGATCCAGATGCTGGGCGCGTTGGCACACTTCCTGGATACCCGGATGATTCATCAATCCGTCGCGGATCGCCTTTGTCGGGGCAAAAATTGGCGCGGCCATCAAATAACATTCGGCACCAATTTTATCGGCAAAACGCCAAGCAAATTCGGATGGGTTATAGGCGCTAACCTTGGAAAGGCCCCCCAACAGGGAGACGACCTTGATGCCCTTGACGGTCGGCGCCCCTAAAGCGGGGAAACACGCGCTCAAGGTTTGGCCCCACCCAAGGCCGATGGTCATCCCGTCGGTCAAATGATCGGCCAGATAGGCACCGAGCATCGAGCCGATGAGCGCCGATGTTTTCGTCTCATCCATCGGCTTGGGGATGACAATCACGCGGTCGACGCCCCATTTCTGCTCAATGGCACGTTCTAATGCGACGCAATGGCTCAAAGGTGACGTGACCCTGATTTGCACCAAGCCGGATTGACGGGCAGCGAGCAGCAATTTGAGGACCCGAACGCGGGTGAGACCAAGCTCGGCCGCGATCTGATCCTGCGTCAAATCCTCCATATAATAGAGCCATGCCGCGCGGGTCTTGATGTCATCGCTTAAGTCGGACTTGGTCACGTTCAATCTCCGGCGCTTTGCCTCTTTGCCTGATTAGACCGAGGTTAGCCCCAACGATGCCAGCGCCACTTCGCCACATTCGGCATCTTCATGACCCGCCGCTCCCGAAATGCCCATGCCACCGATGATGTGACCGTCCTCGATAACCGGCAAACCGCCCTGCCACGCCATCAAGCGCGGCCGGTTGGCCATGCCCATCGTCATATCCGCAGAGGCGGTCATCCGCTCGGCCAAGGCCTTGGTTGAACGGCGTAAGGTGGCGGATGTGTATGCCTTATCCATGGCTATTTCACCGGTAACGGGGGAAACACCATCCATCCGGCGAAAGGCGACCAAGGAACCAGCGGGATCAACGATCGCGACCACGACTTTCCATCCCTTCCGCTCGGCATGGGCTAGCGCTTCGGACGCCAAATGATCGGCTGCCGCCAAAGCAATCGAACGGATCGTGATGGAATGGCTCATCGTCTAGGCTCCTTCATCCAGAACCGGCAAATGAATCAATGGTTCATGGCAGCCATGGTAGGATCAGGCGCGGGCAAAAGCCAGCCTTGCCGGGCAGAGGGACCTGCCCTCTCCGTCTTTTCCTTGAGGTTCGAGGGGATGGAAGGCTTATGGCTTGCTTTTCGCGCGAGCAGGATCCTCTATAGCACCTCGTCATACCCATCCCTGCCGACAAGGAACCAAGCCCATGACCATCTTGATTACCGGAGCAAACCGCGGGGTTGGATTGGCCCTTGCAACCTTAGCCGCATCAAAAGGCGAAACTGTGATTGGAACCTATCGCGGTTCCACTCGGCCGACCGTGCCAAATGTCGATTGGCAAAGCCTTGAGGTGACCCAACCCGATGCCCATCATGCGCTAGCCAAACGCTTGGCGGATCGTCCCCTCTCGCTGCTGGTCTGCAATGCTGGCGTTTATCTGGAAAAGGGACAGTCCCTCGAAAGCGGATATGCCAAGCCTTTATGGGACGATACCTTTGCCGTGAACGTCACCGGTGTGTTTTTGACCATTCAATCCCTTTTGCCAAATCTCAGAGCGGCTAACGGCAAGATTGCCATCATCTCCTCGCAAATGGCTTCCGACACGACCGCGCCGGGCGGCAGCTATATCTATCGTGCCTCCAAGGCCGCAGCCTTGAACCTTGGTCGAAACCTCGCAAGCGATCTGAAACGGGAAAAGATTGCTGTCGGCATTTATCATCCAGGCTGGGTGCAGACCGATATGGGCGGATCAAGCGCGGATATTACAGTGGAGCAATCGGCCAAGGGCCTCATGCAACGTTTCTCCGCCTTGAGTCTGGCATCCACAGGCTGCTTCGAGACATGGGACGGTACCCAGCACCCCTATTGACCGGGTCGGCGCGCGGTTCAAAAGCCCCATTTCCGAACAAACACGCCCTTGATCAACTGCCCTAAGACCGCATAGGCCACCAGCACGATGAACAGCATCGGCCAATAGAGCCATGGCAAAGCCGTGAGCCCCAAAGCTGGGCCTAGAAAGCTCGTGGGTAACAGTAGCGCGCATAAAGAGACCGCCAGCGTGGTCATCACCATGGCCATGCTGGCGCGGCTTTCCAGAAAAGGTATTTTGGTCGTGCGCAAAATATGGATGACGAGGGTCTGGCTTAACAGCGATTCAACAAACCAGCCGGTTTGAAACAAAGCCGGATTGCTGCCGGCATCAAACATCCAAAGCATCAGCCCAAAGGTAGCGTAATCGAAGATTGAGCTTACAGGTCCAAGCACCAGCATAAATTTAAACACATTGCCGATGTCCCACCGGCGCGGCGAAGCGAGCAATTCCTCGTCGACATTATCGGTTGGAATCGTGGATTGCGAAAAATCATAGAACAGGTTGTTGGTCAGCACCTGCACCGGTGCCATCGGCAGAAAGGGCAGAAACACACTCGCACCAACCACGCTGAACATGTTTCCAAAATTCGAACTCGCACCCATGCGGATATATTTGAGAATATTGGCAAAGATGCGCCGCCCCTCGATTGCCCCCTCGTGAAGCACCAGCAGGCTTTTTTCCAACAAGATGATGTCCGCCGATTCCTTTGCAATATCGACCGCCGTATCCACCGAAATGCCGACATCGGCTGCCTTTAACGCTGGACTATCGTTGATGCCATCGCCCATGAAACCGACGACATGGCCCCCCGACCGGAGCGCGCGAACAACGCGCTCTTTTTGGGCCGGATCTAGTTTGGCAAAAACCGTCGTTGTTTCCGCAAGGGCTGTAAGTGCCCGTTCGTCGAGGGAAGCCAACTCGTGACCCTCCACAATGGTACCGACCTCCAAACCGACATCATGGCAGATTTTGCGGGTGACCAGGGCGTTGTCGCCGGTGAGGATTTTAACCCTGATGCCTTTGTTGATTAAAAGCCCAATGGCTTCGCGCGCGCTATCTTTGGGCGGATCGAGAAAGGCGACATAGCCTAACAAAGTGAGGCCGGATTCATCAGCAACAGAATAGGCCGCTTGGGGCTTATCGAGTATTTTGCAGGCCACCGCAATGACCCTGAACCCATCGGCATTCAGGGCCGCGGTTTCGTGCTTGGCGGTCTCGATATGATTCGGATCAAGTTCACCGATCTCGGTACCCACCCGATAGTGCGTGCACGCCGCAAATACCTCTTCGACGGCCCCCTTGCAGATCAGGACATGACCGGCTTCCCGCGAGGCGACCACCACCGAAAGTCGCCGCCGCGAGAAATCGAACGGGATTTCGTCGATTTTCGAAAAACCGCTCTCATCGCCGAAACGCTCATGCAGATCGACATGGTTTAAAATGGCTTCATCCAATAGATTGCGCAGGCCTGACTGATATTTACTGTTCAAAAATGCGTAATGCAGGACGGTTTCAGATTCTTCGCCTCGAATATCGAGGTGGCGCTTCAGAATAATATGGTCTTGCGTCAGCGTGCCGGTTTTATCCGTGCACAAGATATCCATAGCGCCAAAGTTCTGGATGGCATCGAGGCGCTTGACGATGACTTTGCGGCGCGCCATCGCCATAGCGCCTTTCGCAAGATTGACGGTCACGATCATGGGCAACATTTCGGGCGTTAGACCGACCGCAACTGCCACCGCGAACATCAGGGCTTCGAGCCAATGATGCTTGGTCAGGCCATTGATGAAGAATACCATTGGAACCATAACGGCTATAAAGCCGATCATTAGCCAGGTGAAACGGCGAATACCCGTATCAAACGCCGTCTGCGGAGCGTCATGCGTGATGCTCTTGGCCAATTCCCCAAATACAGTGCGGGCGCCGGTGCGGATCACCACACCTGTGCCATAGCCGGACACTACGTTGGCGCCCATAAAGGCTAGGTTATCCGCATCCATCGGTTCAATAAGGTCAACACCATTTGCATGGGCGAATTTTTCGGCTGGCATAGACTCACCGGTCAACGCCGACTGGTTGACGAAAAGGTCCTTGGCCTCGACCAGCCTCAGATCGGCAGGAATCATATCGCCGGCGGAGAGGCTAACGACATCGCCGGGGACAATCGCGTCAAAGGGGATTTCGATCCAATGATGCCCTTCAGGGTCCGGCAATCGCCGGACCTTGGCCGTGGTGTGCACCATGCTTTTAAGCTTTTGCGCCGCTTGAGTAGAGCGATGCTCTTGAATAAAGGCTGCGACAACGGCAAGGACGACCATAGCAGCTATGACAATAGCGGCGCGCGCATCACCCAATAGGTACGAGGCCGCCGAAAGAGCCAATAGAAGGGCATTAAGCGGATTACGCGCTCGGGCCCAGATTTCATCGATAAGGGTTACTTGCCGTTCCTCACCGATCCGGTTGGCCCCATATTGGTCGAGCCGTGCCGCTGCTTCGGATGCGCTCAGACCGTCGGGCGATGAGGAAAGCGCTTTGTAAACCTCTTGAGTATCGAGACGCGTCAAAGCGGCGATTGGCTGATCTGGCGTCGAGGTCGTTGTTTTTACGATCTTCTGGGTACTTTCACGCGCCATTGTGACATCGACTCCCCGCTACGACCCAAGAACTGACCCATGCAACAGGGCTCGACCTTAACCTAGCGCAAAAGTTCACAAGCGGAGTAAATTTTGAAACGGGCACCTTCAAAAAAGGCTACAGCGGCCCCGGTTTAACCGAAGCCGCTGTCACCATCGTCAAGATTCAAACCCTCCGTCGCTTTCGACGAAGGGTATAGAACTTTATTATTTTGGCGTTGCGTGAGCCGCAGCCTTGATCGCAGCAATCGCTGCTTCAATCGCCTTATCAGCCGCCTTGATCGAAGCGCGGGTCGCTTCAATTGCCTTGTCGGTTGCCTCGACGGCCTTATCAGCGGCTTCCACGGTAGCGTCAGCATCGGCCTTAACGCCGCCGTCTGCGGCATTGTGGGCTGCTTCGAGCGCTTTATCCGCGTCTGCGGCAGCAGCTGTTGCGTCAGCGAGCGAACCCTTGACGGCATCCAATGCTGCGGTTGCTCCTGCAACAGCTTCGCCCGCATTGTTCAGCTTCTTCAGCCCACCGGCATGGCCCTTTGAGGCCTCGACCGTTGCCGTTGCTTCCTTGATATGGGCATCGATGATGCCGAGCAGATTGGCTTCGCCTTCAACAGTACCGGAGGCTGCTGCGAGTTGGCCACGGAAGCTCTCAACGAGCTTGTCGGCTACGCCCAAAAGATCGGCTGCGTCCTTCAAATTGCCAGCTTCGATTTGCTTGTCGGCATTTTCGACGGCTTTGTCGGTCGCCTCAATAAGCTAGTCGGAACCTTCAACGGCCTTGTTCAGGCTTTCGATGGTCTTGTCAGCGATGCCAGCGAGTTGCTCGGCATGCTTCACGGTAGCCTTTGCGCTTTCGTCTTCCGCCCAAGCCGAATTTCCCAGGACCAGTGCGGCTGCAAATGCGCCAGCCGTGATCATCATTTTTGAAGCTTTCATTGGTACTCTTTCACAATTTTACGTTCACATTGAACCTATAGAAAATGGACATTTAAATTTTAGATAAATTTTATTTATCCCTAAATAAGTTGAATAAGTTGATTATTTTAACGTCCATAAATCCGCAATAGTAATTTTCTATAAAACAGTATCGATTATGCCCCGAAGCATCTTTGTAAAACCCACTATATTTAAAATATGGGTTCGAATTATCGATTATATTTTTGGTTATCGGCGACGCCGGCGATCAGCATACCGCTTTGCTCCGTGTCCTTATTCACATTTTAGGCGAAACTTAAATGGGTTTGGCTGGAACATATATAGAATCTGCTCCTTAAGCTGGAAGAAGTATGCAAAACACATAAAAAACGCCGCACCAACTAAGGTACGACGTTTTGAAACTTGGTTGCGGGGACCAGATTTGAACTGATGACCTTCAGGTTATGAGCCTGACGAGCTACCGGGCTGCTCCACCCCGCGATAAACCTTGAAACTTAATTGCTCGGCCCGGTCTTTGTTTGATCGGACGGGCTTCACGGAGTTCAGCCCTATGGCTGCTCCACCCCGCG
>CAIUPE010000040.1 GCA_903900975.1 uncultured Hyphomicrobiales bacterium
AGGAGCCGCATGAAAACGTTCATCTCATCATACGCGCAGAACCACTTCGGGGTGCTCATCGACGCCGCGCGCATCGCGCCGGTGGCCGTCACCAAGTACGACAAGCCGTTCGTCGTGGTTATGGCTGTGGAGGAGTATGAGCGACTCACCGAGCTAAAAAACCAAGAGAAGCCCTCGAAGTCTCCCAAAGCGACAGGGAGATAGGCATGGTGACCTTCATCCCAATGAAAACCACCTCGGGGGAGATATAATTCAATGGATGTTTTTTCTCTCAACGGAAACTTGCTTGACCAATACAAGAAGTTCGCTCGTTCATTCACGCGCATACGATCAAGTGAGCTTCAACAAAAGGTTGATGACCTTTACGCAGGTCAAAGATTTTGGCCTGAACCTCTGCTCCAACTCAACCCCCACTATGAAGGTGGTGGATCTGTTCAAGGACTTGTAGGCCCCAAAGGGTTGACCGCTGATTGTGCGCAAATATTCAAAGATCAACGGCCCAACCCGGGTGATCCTGACAAGAGCCTCAAGCTACGCCGCCATCAGGAGCAGGCAATTGGGCTTGCGCTAGACGGAAAGAGCTTTGTTGTCACTACCGGTACGGGCTCCGGGAAATCACTATGTTTCTTTATCCCGATAGTGGACGCGGTGGTGAAGGCCAAGCGCTCTGGTGAGAAAGCGCGAACCCGAGCCATTGTAATCTATCCAATGAATGCCCTGGCCAACAGTCAGTTGGAAGAACTTAAGAAATTTCTTGACGGTCAAGGACACCCTGTCCCTGTAACTTTTGCTCGCTACACCGGACAAGAGAAGGCCGAGGAACGCGAACGAATCAAGAGTAATCCGCCAGATATCCTCCTAACGAACTTCATGATGCTTGAATTGCTCATGACACGTCAATCAGAGCTGGATAAAGCGGTTATCGAGAACTGCAGAGATTTGAAATTCATCGTTCTTGACGAGCTGCACACGTATCGAGGCCGGCAGGGCGCCGACGTAGCAATGTTGATGAGGCGACTGCGTGCACGAGTTGGAAATCCAGAACGACCACCTATTTGCATCGGTACCTCCGCGACGATGGCAAGTGAGGGCGTCGAGGAAGATCGTAATCAAATTGTAGCCGGAGTTGCTTCACGCCTCTTTGGAACGACAATTTCACGCGACGCGATCGTTACAGAGACGTTGCGCCGGGCGACCGATAACAATCGATCCGCAGATCAGGGGCTAAATGACTTAGGAGAATCAGTCCTCAGTGCAGCCAACGGATCTCCATATGACGGAAAGTCTAATGCCCAAATTGCAAAAGACTCCCTCGCAATTTGGGTTGAAACACGGCTTGGGCTTGAGGAGGTGGACAGAAAGCCTAAGCGGGCAAAGCCATTATCTCTCAAGAACGCCGCGATAAAATTATCAGAGGAATCCTCGCAAAGTTTAGATGTTTGCGAGCGGGCATTGAAAAATTCGCTCTTGGCATTCAGCTTGCCCGAAAAGCAAAGAGGCTTTGCAAGCGGTGAGGATTTGCCTCTGTTCGCGTTCAAGCTCCATCAATTCATATCCGGTGCAGGCCGCCTTTACTCTACCTTGGACAACTCCGGATCAAGAACGGTAACATTTGACGGACAAATATTCGACCCAACACACCCCGATAAGCGTCTTTACGCCACCCATTTTTGTCGCCGTTGTGGCCAGGAGCACCACCCTGTCAGCCTAGTCGAAGACCTCGGCGCATCCCGCTTTGAAAAGCGGGAGATCGATGATGTTCCAGTCAGTGAAGATGAGGAACCAGATGGCGTCAATGAGCGCTGGGGTTTTCTCATGCCAGAGCCAGTGGACGGAGATTTCGACTTTGAAGGAAAGGATGAAAATTACCCAGACCTCTGGCTCGAAGAAACAAAGGCGGGCGAGCTCCGTCTAAAGCCCGCGTATCGCAAAACCAGGGCTGAATTATTTTCCGTAACGCCTGAAGGATTAATTGGGCCTTCGGGCCGCCGTGCCTGGTTTATGCCGGGGCGATTTAAGTTTTGTCCGTCTTGTGGCGATTACCACAGCGATTCGACACGCGACATCAATCGCCTGGCGTCTTTGAGCGCGGAAGGGCGCAGCTCGGCGACGACAATCATTATCTCCGCGATTCTTCGCTGGATGAATGACCCAGACTCCGCAATTCCTGAAACCACTCGAAAGATGTTGGCTTTCACCGACAATCGACAAGATGCGTCCCTTCAAGCTGGGCATTTCAATGATTTTATATTCGTAACTCTCTTACGCGGAGCAATATTGGCCGCACTTGATGATGCTGGTGATGAAGGTTTACACGAGGATCAAATAGGACAAGCAATTCAACGCATGCTTGGCTTTGTCGCTGCGAATGTGCAGCGGCGTGCCGAGTGGCTTATCGAGCCCGATTTAAAAGGTGCAAACCTTTTGGGTGCTGAGCGCACGATGCGCGAGGGATTGACCCACAGGTTTTGGATCGATCAGCGGAGGGGTTGGCGTTACACGAACCCAAATCTTGAGCAACTAGGTCTTATTGAAGCTCGCTACCTTTCCCTTGAGGATTTGGTTCAAGACAATGGTGAGTTCGAAACTTCGCCCTTGTTGCGTGCTTCCTCACGCGATGAGCGATCGGCTGCACTCCGAGCGGTTCTCGACTTTATGCGAAAGGGGCTCGCTGTCGAATGCGATGCACTTGATCGCTTAAAGGTCGAAAGTCTCGCCGGGCGCATGCGCAGCGTCATAAAAGCACCGTGGGTCCTGGATGAAGAGCGGTTTCTGGCTGCTCCGGTGTTTATGCCCAGGCCGCCGACCCGGCGGGAGATTGCGCAAAAAGACGAAGAATTGATCCTTCGAGGTAGCCCGACCAGTACGATCGGCCGCGTCCTCAAAGCAATGACTTTTGGAGGCAAGCGGGCGACCGGAAAACAAATCACCGAAATAGTAGATGGTTTGTTAAAGGCCGCTAAACGCTATGGGCTCGTTGATCAGGTTGTTTCGCCCGTGGGTGGAGAGGGTTGGCGATTGATTTCGTCATCCATCACGTTCGGTCTTCCAAAGGGCAATACGGAGCCTGAGCGCGACAATAAATTCTTCCAGGAGTTATACCGGGGCATTTCATTGCTGCTGGTCGAGGGCGGTGGAGCACTGTTCGGGTTTGAGGGCAGAGAGCACACCGCTCAGGTTGAAGGTGATCTGCGCGAAATCCGTGAAGAGCGTTTCCGCTTCGGAGAAGAAGACCAAAAATCACTCACTCAAAAGGCAGAGCGGCTCAAAGAGTTACGTGAAGACGGACGTTTTTTGCCGACACTCTTTTGCTCGCCGACGATGGAGCTTGGCGTCGACATTTCTTCCATGAACGTGGTTTATCTTCGTAACGTCCCTCCCACGCCCGCGAACTATGCTCAGCGAGGCGGGCGTGCCGGGCGAAGTGGTCAAGCCGCACTTATCGTGACTTACTGCGCTGCTCAGAGCCCCCACGATCAGTATTTTTTCCAAAGACCTAATTCGATGGTCAACGGCATCGTAATTCCGCCGTCCATTGATCTTGCAAATCCAGATCTTGTGGAAAGCCATCTCCACGCAGAATGGTTGGCCGCCAGCGGCGTTGCACTGTCAGCATCGATTTCTGAGAATCTTGATATGGCGGCAACCGGTAAGCCGTTACTGTCGCATCATTGGGAACGAGTTACCTCCGAAGAGTCGAGGTCATCCGGCGAAGTGCGCGTTGCTGCGGTTTTATCCGCTCTTGCGCTCGACTATGGTGATACACCACCAGCTTGGTTTTCCGGTCCTGAAACGCATGCGCGCAGCGTAGTAGCAGTCGCGCCCAGCCGATTTGCCGATGCGTTCAATCGCTGGCGCGATCTTTTGGCAGCTGCAGAACGGCAAGTGACAGATGCCGCACGCACCATATTAGATTTCTCCATATCTCCTCAGGAGCGCCGTGCCGCAGAAATGCGTCAGGCTGCGGGTAACATTCAGATCAAGTTGCTTCTTCGCGGCGCAGAGGGCCAAGGCTCCGACTTTTATGTTTACCGCTATCTGGCCACAGAAGGATTCCTCCCGGGTTATAATTTCCCCCGCCTGCCATTGATGGCGTTTGTCCCCGGCGGTCAGGGGGGCAAAGGCCAGCGCTATATTCAAAGGGCTCGCTTCCTTGCTATTGCGGAGTTTGGTCCAGGCAGCCTTATCTACCACGAAGGCCGCGCGTACCGCGTTGATCGTGCTTTGCTTAAGGAAGCAGGCGGTGGTCAGGATGGCAACCTGCCTACATTCAGCACCACAACATGCTCGAATTGCGGTGCCGCCCACGATGGCGAACCGCCCGAACAGTGCCATGTCTGTCGCCATTCCCTCAGTAGTGCCCACATCACCCGTGAGCTTCACCGCATCGAAAACGTCGGAACCCGACAGGTCGAGCGGATCACAGCCAATGATGAGGAGCGTCGGCGACAGGGTTATGATCTCCAGACAACATTTTCCTTCCACGATGCGAGCGGCATGATCTCAAGGGTGCTGCAAGACGATGGCGGCGAGGTTTTATCGGCGGATTTTGCTCCAGCTGCCCTGGTTAGACGCATTAACAAGGGGCTTCGGCGTCGGAAAGACGAGAACACAGTTGGGTTCATGATTGACCCCAAGAGCGGATATTGGGCCAGCGCCAGTCGCTCAAAGGATGAAGACGAGGCGTCGCCAACCAAGTTGCGTCAGCGCATCACCCCAGTTGTCGAGGACCATAAGAACGCGCTTCTGATTAGGTTTCCGTCGATTTGGATGGAGACACTTGGCGATAATGCAGAATCGATCATCGCTACCATCCAGCATGCTCTCGCCAGAGGTGTGGAGTCCGTCTACCAGTTGGAAGAAGGGGAAATCCTTGTCGAGCCGACGCCGTCTCGAAAGGATCGCCGGGCACTCTTATTTTATGAAGCCGCAGAAGGCGGTGCAGGGGCATTGTCCCGCCTGATCCAGGAGCCGTTGGCATTCAAAACTGTCGCTCGAGAAGCTTTGGCTATCATGCACTACGAGCCAAAAAGTTTCGAAGAAGGTGTCGCAAAAGGACCGTCTGCACTTATCACAGTTGACGATGCGCCCTCCGTGCCAATGATGATGAGACATTTACCCCCCGGGAATTTAGACTTGAGGGCGCGGAAGGATCATCTGAGTCATGCCCATGCTCCCGAGACAGATCGATGCGGCGGCCGGTGACGGCACGAACGGAGGCCGTAGGCCGACGGTAGTGCCGGCGCCGGCCGCCGCATCACCCGAATTGTCGGCTCGTCCGCGCCGGCGGAGCTTTACCGCCCAAGACAAGCTGCGCATCCTCGCCGATGCCGATCGCGCCGCGGCCGTCGGCGGCATCGGCGCCATCCTGCGCCGCGAGGGCATCTACTCCTCTGCCCTGACCGACTGGCGCCGGCAACGCGACGCCGGGGCATTCAGTGCGTTGGCGCCGGCCAGGCGCGGACCGAAAGCCGCCAAACCCAACCCGCTCACCGCCGAACTGGCACTTCTTCAGAGAGAGAATGCCCGCCTGTCGCTGCGGCTGATACGCGCCGAAGCGATCATCGAACTCCAAAAAAAAGTGGCCGAGTTGCTGGGCAGCCCGCTGACATCCAGCGACGGCGAGCCATGACCGACGCTGTCATGGCGCTCGACTGCGCCAGCGGCATCACCGCCGCCGCAGCCTTTGCAGCGCTCGGGGTTTCGCGCGCCACGGTGCAACGCCGGCGTGCCAGGCTGAGCGCGCCGCCAGCGATCTCGCGTCCGCGGCCAGCCCCAGCCCGGGCGCTGAGTGCCGCACAGCAGCAAGTCGTACTCGATCTGCTGCATGCCGAACGCTTCGCCGATCAGGCGCCGGCCGAAATCTACGCCAGTCTGCTCGACGAGGGCGTCTACCACTGCTCGATCCGCACCATGTATCGGATGCTGGACCAGAACGGCGAGGTGCGGGAACGCCGCAAGCAACTCCGCCATCCCGCCTATCAGAAGCCCGAACTACTCGCCGAACGCCCCAACCAAGTCTGGTCCTGGGATATCACCAAACTGATGGGACCCGCCAAGTGGAACTATTTCTATCTGTATGTCATCCTCGACATCTTCAGCCGCCGCGTGGTCGGCTGGTGTGTCGCCGACGCTGAAACCGCCACCTTGTTCCGCCCGCTGTTCGACGATGCCATCGCCAAACACCGCGTGCCGCCTGGCCAACTCACCCTGCATGCCGACCGCGGAGGCCCGATGAAGGCCAAGGCGACCGCGTTGCTGCTCGCCGATCTCGGCGTCACCCGCTCGCACAACCGCCCGCACACCTCGAATGACAACCCGTTCTCCGAGAGCCACTTCAAGACCCTCAAGTATCAGCCACGCTTCCCCCAACGCTTCGGCTGCATCGAGGACGCCAGGAGCTTCTGCCGCACGTTCTTCCACTGGTACAATCAGGACCATCACCATGCCGGCATCGGCCTGATGACCCCGGACCAGGTGCATTACGGCCAGACCGACGCCGTTCACGCCGCACGCCAGGCCACACTCGATCGGGCGTTCCGCGACAACCCCGAGCGCTTCGTCAAAAAAGCGCCGACGCCGCCCGCCAAACCGACCGCCGCATGGATCAACCCCCCCACGCCAAAAAGCACCGCCTGAATGCTGGCCATGGTTCTTTCGAGCTCATCAAACCGTCCCGTGCCTTCCTCCGTCCTGGCATCGCAACTGGCATCGACAGTGTCCGCCGCCCGGTACTACAAGGGCTGCCTCCACTGCGCTCCGTTACGTAACGCCAAGCGGCCCCCCGCACGACGACGCGCCGATCCTCGAATGGCCCCGGCCAACACCAAGCGCTGCCGGACTCGCACAGCACCTCGAAGCTCAATCAACGCTCGTAACCGAGCGTAAATTCCGAACCCGGCTGTATCAAAGTCGTTGACACGTTCCGGCGCGATGTGTTGCCGCCTGTTACCGTTGCCTCCTCTCATATTTTAATCAGCCAGATCAGGAGCACATTGATCGCAGGCAAGAACCCGTACTTCAATTTTTACTAAGGCTTGCGTTCTCTGAGACGCACGACCCTAAAAGCAATCCCGAGCTTTATGGGGACCTCGAAGGCTGCCCACCCCCGGACCCCGAGCCCATCGAGATTGACGGCTATCGCGTAGAGTTGATCTGGCGCGCGACCCGAATGGCAGCTGCGGAGCAAAACACGGCCCCGTCGAAATTGGCTGAGAAATTAGCAGCCAAGGGAATTGAGCTCATACTGTTGTCTTCTGACAAGGCAGCGAGAAGTGCCGCATTGGCATGTCTGGCCGAGGCAGTCGGAGGTAAGTCGATATGAGCGCGACAAACACATTCTCACCAGGTGAACTGGTCCACGCCCGAGGACGGGAGTGGATTGTGCTGGGTGTGGGTGAGGCCCTCCGACTACGCCCTCTCACTGGGTCGGAGCTTGAGGCTGAAACCATCATTCCCGAACTTGAGGCCGATCCGGTACGACATGCTGCCTTTGATCCTCCTACCGCTGACCGGCCCGGGCCCCGTGAGGCAGCCCAATTGCTGCGTGACGCGCTACGGCTTTCCCTGCGCCGTGGAGCAGGCCCATTCCGAGGTGCCGGAAAAATCAATTTCGAGCCACGCGCCTACCAGTTAGCACCACTGATGATGGCGCTTCGACAGGAGACGGCTCGTCTTCTGATCGCCGATGACGTCGGTATCGGTAAGACTATCGAGGCTGGGCTTATATTACGTGAATATATCGACCGAGGCGAAATTGATCGCTTTGCCATTCTGTGTCCACCCCACCTGGTTGAGCAATGGACGGCAGAGCTTGAAACAAAATTTTCGATCACCGCAACTCCTGTAACAGCTTCTGCCGCTGCAAGACTGGAGCGCGATCTTCCGAACACAGTCAGCGTTTTCGAGGCCTACCCATACACAGTGGTAAGTCTGGATTTCATCAAGAGTGAACGGCGCTTCCATGACTTCTTACGCGCTTGCCCGGAAATGGTCGTCGTGGATGAAGCCCATGCATCAGTTTCGGGAGGTCACGCGAGACATAGGCGTTTCGAACTTCTGCGAAAACTTGCGGACGATAAGACCCGTCATTTGCTTTTGCTGACGGCGACACCTCATTCCGGCGATGATGACGCCTTTCATAATCTTTTGGGCTTGCTGGATCTTGAATTTGCCAGTCTTCGGGAAAAAACTGGCGACCAGTATCGACTGCTACGTGAGCGGTTAGCCGGATTCTATATTCAACGTCGCAGGCGTGATATCGACGCCTGGCGCGAGCCCGGGCTATTCCCCCAACGGGAGGTTTCCGAGCTGAAATATCGGCTCTCCGGAGATTATGAACGCTTCTATGGCGCGATTCTGGATTATTGCGCCGAAGTCACCGCATCCGAGGAAGGGGACCTGAGGCAGCGTCTCGCTTTCTGGGGCACCTTGTCTCTCATGCGCTGCGTCGGTTCTAGTCCAGCAGCTGCCGTCAGGGCGTTGAGAACCCGGGCTGCCCTGGATGCTGACGAGGCCGAAGCAAATCTCATAACTGCCCGAGCGATCGACGACGATGAGGCTGCGGAGGACGACCTTGAACCAGGTGCAGCTATTGAGGATCAACGCCTCGTTGGGTTGATCGCTCAGGCCGAGGCCCTCTCAGGGAATTCAGCCCGCGACCCAAAGTTTATGATTTTGAAGTCCGCTCTTCAGGGGCTTCTGAAAGACGGCTTCTCACCTGTCGTGTTTTGCCGGTTTATCGCGACCGCTGAGGCGGTAGGCGCCGCCCTGACAGCTGCATTCAAAGACTACCAGGTTGAAGTCGTTACGGGATCGTTGCCTTCGGAAGAGCGTGAGGCTCGGGTGGAGGCTCTTGGGGAATACGAAAAGCGCATCCTTGTCGCGACGGATTGTCTCTCGGAGGGCATTAACCTCCAAGGATATTTTGATTCCATTATCCATTACGACCTGTCCTGGAATCCGACGCGGCATCAACAACGCGAAGGTCGGGTTGATCGGTTCGGGCAAAAAAGCCCGACGGTGAAGACAATCCTCATCTATGGCGAAAACAATCCGGTCGATGGTGCGGTCCTCGATGTGATCCTTCGTAAGGCCCGGGTGATCGAAAAGCAGACTGGCGTCCAGGTTCCTATGCCAGATGAAGGCGGTAGCCTCACGAAGGCGCTGATGTCGGCAGTTCTGTTGCGCGCACGCGAGCGGCGTCAAGGTTCCTTCGAATTCGACATGTCGAGCGGGCCTGAGGCGAAAAGCATTGAGATCGCCTGGACCAACGCTTCAGAGAAAGAAAAGAAAGCCCGCACCATTTTTGCCCAAAACAGCTTAAAGCCAGAAGAAGTCTCTGCTGAGTGGGATGCAACGCAAACCGCGCTGGGAGGATTTTCAGATGCTGAACGGTTTGTCTCACGCGCAATGATGCGACTTGGTGCTGCGTTGGTGCCCCAGTCACGCGGGGGCTATGCGGCCCCTCTCTATCTGACGCCTGAGACCTTGAAGGAGAGGTTTCAGGCCGACGGATTGCTCGAAGAAACCGCGAACCCCAAGCCGCTGCGCATAGCTTTTGAAGCGCGCCCCCGGGCGGGTTACCACTCAATCCACCGCGCTCATCCTTTACCAGCGGTCCTGGCTGAGACATTTCTGGAAAACGCTCTTGATGGTCTCTCCGGGAAGGACGATCCGGCCACCCTTCCTCGGTGCGGGGCTTGGGAGTGCGGAGCCGTGGAGTCGGTTGTCACCTTGCTCCTCTTGCGTATTCGTCATCGCATCGACTCGCGTGGCCGCTTGGGGCCTCAATTTGCGATGGCTGAGGAAGCGGCCGCCATTGCGTTCGACACAACCACCGGTGCGCGCCTATTCGCAGGAGATCAGGCTTTTGCCCTGCTTGAGGTGGCCGGAGGTAATCTCGATGAAAGGGTGCGCGGAACACAATTGGCGCGCGCAGTTTCCAATATTGGTTCATTGAAACCTTTGCTAAATGCCTATGCGAGCGAGCGGGCGAACGCCCTTGCTGCGGATCATAGCCGCGTTCGTCAGGCCCTTGGATCTAGGGCGGGCGTTCGGGTGGAAGCCGTCACGCCGGTCGACGTTATCGGCCTTTACGTCCTGATGCCACGGCTGTGAGGGGGAACAATGGCCCATAGACCCACTCGTTCCCGCCAGTCCCGCCGCACAGCCCGGCTGGATTTCGCAGGCCTCGAAATCATCGGCGCTTTGTTAACGCCTGATATGGTCGCTCGATTGGCCGCATTCGAGGCCAATGACCAGTCGGAGGAAAGCTACGGCATTCCGGCAGGACTGAAGCTTCGCGATGAAATCGCACGCTATTACCGCATCGGGGAGGCCCTCTGGTCGCGCTTTGCCTCAACGCGCGGTCAAAGCGCCGCCGCCTCGGAGCGCTTTATTCTCGATCTTTTCCGGCAGTGTTTTGGGTATGACACCATTGAAGCTCAGGCGCCAAAACGGCTGGGAGAGCGGGTGTTTCCGATCAGGCATGCAGCCAAGAAAGGCCGCGTACCCATCGTTATTTCTCCTGCACCAGCCGATGACGTACGGCGTTCCGGCGTCGATGAAAGTCTCACCCAGTTTGGTGATGGCTCTCGCCGGCGCTCCGGAACGCTTCTCTTGCAGGAGTATCTCAATGCGTCGGAGGAAGCTGTCTGGGGCTTGGTGAGCGATGGCGTCACCCTCCGGTTGATGCGCGACAACATCAGTTTGACACGGCCTGCATGGGTCGAGGCTAATCTTGGGAAGATTTTTTCCGAAGGTCTCTTTCCCGATTTCTCCGCTCTTTGGCTGCTCATACACCAAAGCAGGTTTGGGCAGGTCGAGGCTGTCGTCTCAGATTGCGCGCTGGAACGCTGGCGTGAGCGTGGTCGAACTGATGGCGTAGCAGCGCGCGACAAGCTGCGTCAGGGCGTTGAAGCAGCTCTGCTCGAACTTGGACAGGGCTTTATTGATAACAAGGCGAATGATGCTCTGCGCCAAGCTCTGATTGTGGGCACGATTACAGGGCAGCAATATTATGAAGAGTTGTTGCGCCTGATCTACCGTTTGATTTTCCTCTTCGCCGCAGAAGACCGAGGATTGTTGCACCCGCCTGCCACGACTGAACAAACCCGTAAAATCTATGCCGATGGCTACTCGCTCGCGCGTTTACGCGAACGCTCCATGCGGCGCATTGCCTGGGATCGTCACACAGATTCCTGGGAGGGGCTGAAAGCGACCTTTGCGGCCCTGTCTCGGGGCGAGCCCTTGCTAGGTCTGCCAGCCTTAGGCGGCCTGTTCGCGAATGACGTTTTACCGCATCTTGCAGGGGCTCGGATAGAAAATCGTCGCTTCCTAGCGGCTATCTGGCGCTTGGCCTGGCTGCGTCCCGATGGCCAGCCGCTGACGCGCGTGAACTGGCGCGACATGGAGACTGAGGAACTTGGCTCGGTCTATGAAAGCCTGCTGGAACTTACCCCACGCGCCAGCGCCGACGTCCGCACC
>CAIUPE010000041.1 GCA_903900975.1 uncultured Hyphomicrobiales bacterium
GCTCTCGGATGAAGGTTTTTTCATGAAGCAGAAAATGACACGTTTTCTGAACCATGAAAACCGAGAAAAACAATTGATTTTGCTCAGAAAAAATCACATGATCAGTTCAAATCTACCCACTAAAATCCGCGAAGAGCCTAAAATTAAAAGGATCATCAATGTCATTCTATCGCTTTTTGTTGCGTTTAGCCGTCTTGTTCGTCGCGCTTGCCGGTCTGAGCACGCTTTCGACCTCTTATGCGGCAAACACGCCCGACCACGTGGTTGCCAAAGTCGACGGCACCGACATCACAGAAGCGGATATCACTTTGGCGCTCGCCGATCTGGGTGATTCGATCCAGCAGATCCCAGAAGCGCAACGCCGTGACTACGTGATCACTTATTTGGCCGATATCCGCTTGGGTGCAAAAGCCGCCCGTGATGCCAAACTCGCTGACGATGCCGAGTTCAAGCGCCGGATCGCCTATCAGACCGATCGGATGCTGTTTGAAGATTATAATGCCGCTCAAGCCAAAAAAGCCGTCACAGACGAAACCATGCGCGCGCTCTACACTGATACGGTCAAAAACCTGAAGCCAGAAACCGAAATTCGTGCCAGCCATATTCTGGTTGAGACCGAAGATCAGGCCAAAGACATCGAAAAGCGCCTGAAAGCAGGTGAAGATTTCGCCAAGCTCGCTACCGAGCTTTCAAAGGATCCGGGCTCGGGTAAGCAGGGCGGCGATCTTGGCTTTTTCACCAAAGACCGCATGGTGCCCGAATTCTCGGCAGCTGCATTCGCTCTGACCATTGGCCAAGTTTCGGAGCCTGTGAAAAGCCAATTCGGCTATCATGTCATCAAGCTGACGGAAAAGCGTGAAAAGCCGGTTCCAACCTTTGACGAGGTCAAAGACCAGATCGAGCAGTTCATGTTCCGTCGTTCTCAGCAGGAAACCATTCAGAATCTGAGGACAGCTGCAAAAATCGAGCGTCTTGATCCGCCAGCGGCTCCGGCTCCTGCAGCCCAATAACGTCTGACATCCACGCCCCAACTTGCGAGCCCAACCATGTCAACAGCTATCTCGCCGCTTGCCCCGACCACCTATCCGGAGCTTCCGAAGATCGAGGGAGTGACGTTTGCCACCACCTCGGCTGGCATTAAGTACAAAGACCGCACCGATGTGCTGCTGGTCGGGTTGGCGAAGGGAACGCAAGCGGCGGGCGTGTTTACCCGCTCAAAATGCCCCTCGGCACCGGTGGACTGGTGCCGGGATGTGCTCAAATCCGGCAAAGCGCGTGGCTTGGTGGTTAATTCCGGCAATGCTAACGCCTTTACCGGCAAAGCAGGCAAAGAAACGGTCAAAAAGACCGCTGCCATCGCAGCCGAAGCGCTTGGCTGCAAGCCGCGCGAGATCGTGCTGGCCTCAACCGGCGTGATTGGCGAGCCACTCGATGCGGCAAAATTCGACGGCCCGCTACAAAAAGCCGCCAAAAAGCTAAAGCCCACCCCTTGGATCGAAACCGCCAAGGCGATTATGACCACCGATACCTATCCGAAGGTTGCAACCGTTACCGCCGATTTGGATGGCGTTACCGTTACCATCAATGGCATCGCCAAAGGTGCCGGCATGATCGCACCCGATATGGCGACCATGCTCTCCTTCGTCTTCACCGACGCCCCGATTGAGCATGCAGCGCTGCAATCGCTGCTGTCCAAAGGCACGGCGACCTCGTTTAACGCCATCACGGTCGATAGCGATACCTCGACGTCGGATACGCTCATCCTCTTTGCGACCGGTGCGGCCGAGAAGCGCGGCGCACCGCGCATCGAGAAGGCCTCGGACAAGCGTCTGGCCGGTTTCCGTGCAGCGCTCGATGTGCTGCTCACCAATTTAGCCCATCAGGTTGTTAAAGACGGCGAAGGCGCGCGGCATTTTGTGTCGATCACCGTTAAGAGCGCCAAAAGCGCGACGTCTGCCAAGAAAATTGCGAAATCAGTCGCTGATTCTCCGCTTCTCAAAACCGCCATTGCGGGTGAAGACGCCAATTGGGGCCGCATCGTTGCGGCCGTCGGCAAAGCGGGCGAACCCGCTGATCGGGACAAGCTCTCGATTTCCTTCGGCGGCATCCGCGTCGCCCACAAAGGCGCGCGCGACCCGTCTTATGACGAGGCGAAGGTCTCAGCCCTGATGAAAAATCAGGCAATCGACATCGGGATCGATATTGGCCTTGGAAAAGGCGAGTTCACGGTCTGGACCTGTGATCTCACGAAAGAGTATGTCGAAATCAACGGCGACTACAGAAGCTGAGTCGCTCATCCTAGAAGCCTTTTATCAGTGAGTTTGCCATGAAAGCGCGCGTCACCGTCACCCTTAAAAATGGTGTCCTCGATCCCCAAGGCAAGGCCATTGAAGGCGCGCTGAAATCCTTTGGTCTTGACGGCGTCGATAGCGTCCGCCAAGGCAAAGTGTTCGATATCGAACTCTCGCTAACCGATAAAGCCGAGGCTGAAGCATTGCTGAAGGCCGCCGCTGAAAAGCTTTTGGCCAACACGGTGGTTGAAAATTACCGCATCGAAATCCTCAGTTAAGGGATTGAGATCATGAAATCAGCCGTTATCACATTCCCCGGTTCCAACCGTGAAGGCGACGTTATCCGCGCCCTTCGCCGTGCCACCGGCCATGAACCCGTCTCCATCTGGCATCAGGATATGGATTTGCCGCAAGGCACCGATCTCGTTGTCCTGCCCGGCGGCTTCTCCTATGGCGATTATCTGCGCTGCGGCGCGATTGCTGCCCGTGCACCCGTGATGGATGCCGTCCGCACCCATGCTGCCAAAGGCGGGCTTGTGCTCGGCATTTGCAACGGCTTCCAGATTTTGGTCGAATCCGGCCTCCTTCCCGGCGTGTTGATGCGCAATGCGGGGCTGAAATTCATCTGCAAAATGCAGCATTTGAAGGTCGGTCGCACCGATACGCCTTTCACTTCGGCCTATTCGGAGGGCCAAATCATCAAGGTCGCGATTGCGCATGGCGAAGGCAATTATGTCGCCGATACCGATACCATCGCACGTCTAGAAGGCGAAAACCGCGTTGCTTTCCGCTATTGCACCGCTGAAGGCAACACCAAAGCCGGCAACCCGAACGGTTCGTTAAACGATATCGCCGGCATCTATTCGGAGCGCCTCAACGTGCTCGGCATGATGCCCCACCCCGAAAACCTGATCGAGACTCTCGTCGGCGGCATTGATGGCCGCGGTCTGTTTGAGAGTCTCTCCGCCTTCAGGCGTGCTGCATAATGAAAAATACCCCTGCCATTACCCCCGAACTGATCGCTCAGCACGGCCTGAAGCCCGACGAATATCAGCGGATCCTTACCCTGATTGGTCGCGAGCCAACGCTCACGGAACTCGGTATTTTCTCGGCGATGTGGAACGAGCATTGCTCGTATAAATCCTCCCGCCTGCATCTGCGCGGCCTACCCACCAAAGCGCCTTGGGTTATCCAAGGCCCGGGTGAAAATGCCGGCGTCATTGATATTGGCGATGGCTTGGCCTGCGTCTTCAAAATGGAGAGCCACAACCACCCGTCCTATATCGAGCCGTATCAGGGCGCGACCACGGGTGTGGGCGGCATTTTGCGCGATGTGTTCACCATGGGCGCACGCCCGATTGCGACGCTGAACGCGCTGCGCTTCGGCTCGCCTGACCACCCTAAAACCCGCCACCTCGTGTCTGGCGTCGTGGCTGGCATTGGCGGGTATGGGAATTCCTTCGGCGTGCCGACGGTTGGCGGCCAGATGGGCTTTCATTCACGCTATGACGGCAATATTCTCGTCAACGCGATGGCGGTGGGTATCGCCAAATCTGACGAGATTTTTTACGCCAAAGCCACCGGCGTTGGTAACCCGATCGTCTATCTCGGCTCGAAAACCGGCCGCGACGGCATCCATGGCGCGACCATGGCCTCTGCCGCCTTTGATGATTCAGCCGACGAGAAGCGCCCGACCGTGCAGGTGGGTGACCCCTTCGCCGAAAAGCTCCTGCTGGAAGCCTGCTTGGAGCTGATGAAAACCGGCTCCGTCATTGCCATTCAAGACATGGGCGCGGCGGGTCTTACCTCGTCAGCGGTTGAGATGGGTGCCAAGGGCGATCTCGGCATCGAGCTTGATCTCGACAAAATCCCGTGCCGCGAAGAAGGCATGACGGCCTATGAGATGATGTTATCCGAGAGCCAAGAGCGCATGCTCATGGTGCTCGACCCTGCGAAGGAAAAGCAGGCCGAAGCCATTTTCATTAAATGGGGTCTCGATTTCGCCATTGTCGGCAAAACAACCGACACGTTGCGCTTTGTGGTCAAACACAAAGGCGAGGTGATGGCCGATCTCCCGATTAAGGAATTGGGCGATGAAGCCCCGCTCTATGATCGCCCCTATGTCGAGACGCCGAAGCGTCCGGTGCTCGATGCGGCGAAAATTCCTTCACCTGTTTCCAACCGCGAGGCCCTACTCAAATTGATCGGCTCGCCGGATTTGGCGTCTAAGCGCTGGGTTTGGGAGCAATATGACCATCTGATTTTGGGCAACACCGTGCAGCAACCCGGTGGCGATGCCGCCGTGGTTCGCGTTGGCGAAGGCCCGCGCGGCTTGGCGCTGACCTCCGATGTTACTCCGCGCTATTGCGATGCGGATCCCTTTGAGGGTGGCAAGCAGGCGGTGGCAGAAGCCTATCGCAACATCATTGCGGTCGGCGGCACGCCCAAGGCGATCACCGATAATTTGAACTTTGGCAATCCTGAGCGGCCAGAATATATGGGCCAACTTGTGTATTGCATCCGGGGTATTGGGGCGGCATGCGCTGGGCTCGATTTCCCCGTCGTCTCGGGCAATGTCTCGCTCTATAATGAGACGAATGGTCTCGGCATTCTGCCCACCCCAACCATTGGCGGCGTAGGCGTAGTCGATGACGTGACCAAATCCATGTCGCTTGCGTTTAAAGCCGAGAACGAAGCCATTATTCTCATCGGCGAAACCACCGGCTGGCTCGGCTCCTCAAGCTGGCTGGCCGAAATCGCCGGACGCGAAGAAGGCGCGCCTCCGCCCGTTGATCTCGTGGTGGAAAAGCTGATCGGTGAGCTGGTTCATGGCTTAATCAAGGATGGCTTGGTTACCGCTGTCCATGATTTATCCGATGGCGGATTAGCCGTTGGCTTGGCCGAAATGGCGATGGCAGGCGGTATAGGTGCTACCATTGCAGCCATGCCGTTCGGGCTTCCGGCCCATGCCGAACTCTTCGGCGAGGATCAAGCGCGTTATGTGGCAACCGTTGGCAGCAAAGACGCGCTCGATGAAATTTCGCGTCGCGTATCGGCGATTACTGCCACCGGCGAAGCGCTTGTTCTGATGACGGTGCTCGGCAAGACAGGCGGGAAGACGTTGACGCTTCCGGGTGAAAGCCCCATATCCTTGGACGAGCTTGAACAAGCGCATGAAAACTGGCTGCCCGCCTATATGGCCGGCGAACTCTGACAGGAATGCATCACGATGGCGATGAAAGCCGCTGATATCGAGACCATGATCAAAACGGCGTTTCCGGACGCCGTGATCGAGATCAAGGATTTGGCCGGCGACGGCGACCATTACGCCGCTACCGTTGTATCCGAAGCCTTCCGAGGCAGAACCCGCGTGGCCCAACACCAGATGGTCTATGCGGCGCTTCAGGGCAATATGGGCGGCGTTCTGCATGCTTTGGCGCTAACCACCTCCGCGCCAGCGATCTCATAACTTACAATACTTCAACTCGACGAGGATAGTTCCGATGAGCGCTCAAGACACGATCAAATCCGAAATCACTTCCAACGACGTCGTCCTGTTCATGAAGGGCACACATGAATTCCCGATGTGCGGCTTCTCCGGCCAAGTCGTGCAAATCCTCGACTATGTCGGCGTAAAATTCAAAGGCATCAATGTGCTCGACGACGCCGATTTGCGTCAGGGTATCAAGGATTACGCCAACTGGCCGACCATTCCGCAGCTTTACGTGAAGGGCGAATTCATCGGCGGTTGCGACATTGTGCGCGAAATGTTCCAGTCGGGCGAACTCGTCACCCATTTGAACGAGCACGGCATTGCGGCAACGATGCCTGCCAAGGCTTAAAGCATCCCCTCATCCTGAGCCGGACCGAAGGTCCGAGTCGAAGGACGGCTGCCGTGCTGCGACTCGCGCTTTCAGCGCGGCTCAGCATGAGGGTAAAATGCGCCTTGGGCGTGGCTCATGATGAGGTTGTAAGAGAGCCTCTCATTTCCCCATCGCCGCCCTAATCAGCGCCACCGCCTCGCCCCCAGACCACTCCGCAGGCCCCGACATTTCCGCCAACAAACAGCCCTTTCCATCCACCAGAAGCGTCGTAGGCAAACCCGTCAAAAGCGCCTCTTTCCGCAATTTCTGAAACGCATTGCCCGGTTGATCGGTGTAGAGCGGCAAAGCGGAAATCTGGTTCTCCTTCAGCCAAACCGGCACCTTCTCCACATTGCGCGTGTCCATATTGAGCGCGACCACGGCGAAATCCTCCCCGCCGAGCTCGGTTTGGAGCCGATCCAGCGCCGGCATTTCGGTGCGGCACGGCACGCACCAGGTCGCCCAAAGGTTAAACAACACGGTGCGACCTTTGAAATCAGCCAGAGTCATCGGCCCCTTTGGGCCTTCAAACGCCAGCTCCGGCATCGGGCGTGGCGTCTTAAGCGGCTTTAATCCAGCCACCTCGCCCTTGGCCAAGGGCACCAATGCCGCAGATTTTTGCACGGAATCGCGACATTCCCCTGCCGCCTGATTGCCCGCGCCCCCTGCTTTCCCGTATAGGACGAAGGCAAGCATCGCTATTCCCAGCACAGCCAGCGCAGCTAAAGCCGCGAGGGATCGTTTGGAGAGGAAGGAGCGAGCAGGCATCGGCATGATCCGTTGAATGAAAGAAAGAGCGAAGACGATGAGCAATCAGATGTGGGGTGGTCGGTTCTTATCAGGTCCTGACGCGATCATGGAAGATATCAACGCCTCGATTGAGTTCGACAAGGCCTTGTGGCGACAAGATATCGCAGGTTCGCGCGCCCATGTCGCTATGCTCGCCAAACAGGGCATTGTCGAGGCCGCCGACGCCGCAGCCATCTCCAAGGGGCTTGATGCGGTAGAAGCCGAGATTGCGTCCGGTAGCTTCACCTTTTCCCGCGCGCTCGAAGACATTCACATGAATGTCGAATCGCGCCTCGCCGAAATCACTGGCCCTGCCGCAGGTCGTCTTCACACCGCGCGTTCACGCAATGATCAGGTCGCCACCGATATGCGGCTTTGGGTGCGCGATACGCTCGATGCGCTTGATGCGCAAATGGCCGATCTGCAATCGGCTCTCGCCGATAAGGCGCTCGAATTTGCGGGTGCCGTCATGCCCGGCTTCACGCATTTGCAATCCGCCCAGCCCGTCACCTTCGGCCATCATCTCATGGCCTATGTTGAAATGCTGGGTCGCGACCGTGGCCGCATCAAAGATGCCCGCAAGCGCATGAACGAAAACCCGCTCGGTGCCGCAGCGCTTGCCGGAACCTCCTTCCCAATTGATCGGCACATGACGGCAAGCCTTCTAGGCTTTGATCGCCCCACCGCCAATTCGCTCGATAGCGTCTCGGATCGCGATTTCGCGTTGGAAGCCCTTTCCGCTGCTTCCATCTGCGCGATGCACCTCTCCCGTTTTGCGGAGGAAATCGTCATCTGGACAACCCCGCAATTCGGCCTCGTGGCGCTATCGGATAAATTCACCACCGGCTCATCGATCATGCCGCAAAAACGCAATCCCGATGCGGCCGAATTGGTGCGCGCCAAATCGGGCCGCATCATAGGCTCCTTAACAGCACTGCTCATCGTCATGAAGGGCCTGCCGCTGACTTACGCCAAAGACATGCAGGAAGACAAAGAAGGCACGTTTGACGCCTTGCATTCGCTCTCGCTCTGTCTCGCCGCCATGTCCGGCATGGTGCGCGATATGACACCCGACACCAAAGCGATGAAAAAGGCCGCGGGTTCCGGCTATGCCACCGCCACAGATCTCGCCGATTGGCTCGTGCGCACGCTCAAAATGCCCTTCCGCAACGCGCATCATGTGACGGGCCGCATTGTAGGTCTAGCCTCTGACAAAAAGATCGGCCTCGAAAAACTGACGCTCGAAGAGATGCAGTCGGTTGAGCCGAAGATCACCGCCGATGTGTTCGCCGTGCTGGGTGTCGATAAATCGGTCAAAAGCCGGACAAGCTTTGGCGGCACCGCCCCTTCCAATGTTCGCCGCGAGGCCAAACGCTGGATCGCCAAACTGGCGCGCGAGAAGCGCTGATCTTCGCCTTTCGCACCACGCCAAATTAAGGCTATGATGCCGGTATCGTTTGGAGATTAACCTTTGCGCCTCGCTTGCTTGAAAACTCCCGCTCTGGCCTTGATGCTGGCGCTCGCTTTGGCGGGGTGTGGCCGTAAAGGTCCCCTTGAGGCGCCATCTGCAGCTGTGCCTTCAACGGATGCCCCAGCCCCGACAGAAAGCCCAAGTTTGACGCCGATCCCCAAACAACCGGCGCCCGCAAGCCCGAAGCAGGAAGTGCCTAAAAAGCCCTTCTTCCTCGATTTTATTCTCTGACGCTTAAAGAGCCTGATCCATGTCGTCTTTTTCTTATCATAACGGCATTTTTCATGCCGAAGCGGTTGATCTACGGGCGATTGCCGCATCGGTGGATACGCCGTTTTATTGCTATTCTACCGCGGAGTTGGAAAAGAATTACCGCGTCTTTGCCGGTGCTTTTGCCGATGTAGACGCGCTGGTCTGCTATGCGATGAAAGCCAATTCCAATCAGGCCGTGCTCAAAACCTTCGCCAAGCTCGGCGCGGGTATGGATGTCGTCTCAGAAGGCGAGCTTCGCCGCGCGCGCGCCGCTGGCGTTGCAGGATCAAACATCACCTTTTCCGGCGTTGGCAAAACCGACCGCGAAATCGCCTATGCGCTCGATGAGCATATCCATTGCTTCAATGTCGAATCTGAGCCGGAGCTGCACCGCATCTCGGCCTTGGCTACAGCCAAAGGCCTGACCGCCAAAATCGCGCTTCGTGTTAATCCCGATGTCGATGCCAAGACGCATGCGAAAATCTCGACCGGCAAAAGCGAGAACAAGTTTGGCGTGCCTATTTCGCGCGCCCGCGAGGTCTATCGCGAAGCCGCCAACCTTCCCGGCATTTCGGTTTCGGGCGTTGATATGCATATCGGCAGTCAAATCACCGATTTGCAGCCGTTCGACGATGCCTTTGCGCTGCTTGCCGATTTTGTCAGCCAGTTGCGGGCCGACGGCCATGTGATCGATCATCTCGATCTCGGCGGCGGGCTTGGCGTGCAATATCGCCCCGATAACTCCCCGCCGCCGCACCCTGATTTATATGCCGCTGTGATCAAAAAGCGCCTCGGCCATTTGGGCGCCAAACTCGTGCTGGAGCCCGGCCGTTTGCTCGTCGCCAATGCCGGAATTCTCGTCACCAAAATCGTCTATATGAAGTCCGGCGAGGGCAAGAGCTTTGTTATCGTTGACGCCGCCATGAATGATCTCATTCGCCCCACGCTCTATGAGGCCTTCCACGACATCAAGCCGATCAACGAGCCTTCCGCCAACCACTCGCGGATGGTGGCCGATGTGGTGGGCCCCGTATGTGAATCAGGCGATTATCTAGCGCTAGGCCGCGATTTACCGGTCCAGCAGGCGGGCGATCTTTTGGCCGTGCTCTCCGCGGGTGCCTATGGGGCGGTGCAAGCGGGCACCTATAATACGCGGCCTTTGATCCCTGAAGTGTTGGTGAAAGGCCACGACTTCTCGGTCATCCGCGCACGGCAAAGCTATGAGGAACTGATTGGACTCGATCATCTCCCCGACTGGCTGTAGTCTTGGCCCTAATGGCAAAACCAACCGGAACGCCGCCACACGATCCTCAAGCACTTGAGCGGACCTTAAACCGAAGGCTCGCACAGGCTGGCTGTGTTGTCGCGTTTGAACGCGCTTGGCCGTTCCTTGTTTTAGCAATTTCAACGTTAGCGCTTTTTCTGGCACTCGTGTGGTCAGGACTTTTCGGCCTCTTGCCACTAGGGGCGCGGATGGTGGGCGTGTTTGGCTTTGCTACCATAGGCCTAGCCGCGTTCTTCTTGGCCTTTCGCTTCGGCCAAGCCCAATTTCACGAAAGTATTGCACGGCTGGACCGTGATTTGGGACTTCCGCACCATCCGGTGGCAACCGTGCTGGATCAGGCTATTCCGAGCAATGCCGATGCTTTAACGCTCGCTTTGTGGCGGGCCAACCAGCAGGCGGCCTATGCCCAGATTGCAACGCTTCGCGTGAGAGCACCAGAATCACGGCTGGTCGGCCTTGACCCTTATGCGTTACGCTTCATTTTTCCTTTGTTGGCCTTTGCCGCCTATTGGATTGCAGGTCCCGAGCGTGAAGCCCGGTTGGCCGAAGTTTATAACTGGGAAACGGTTGCAACACCGGTTGAAGCCGCCCGTCTCGATGCTTGGATCGACCCACCCGCCTATACCCATGTCCCTCCCATCCTGATCGGGTTGACGTCCAACCCCGCAGGCGGAAAGAAGCCTTACGCGGTGCCTGCAGGATCGGAGCTGGTGCTGCGTAGCTCCGATCCGTCAGGCGTCGTGGTTTCAGCGTCCGACGGGCTTGAGGCGAAAAACAATGCAGCATCGGCGTTCGCAGCCACTGGTCGTGAATGGCGATGGATCCTTCGTTCAGCGTCTAGCCTGCGTATCCGAATGGGCGGCCTGACCGTTCCCGCCCTCACCTTCGATGTCATTCCGGATCAACCACCCGCTATCGCGATGACCGAGCCACCTTCCGTGAGCGAAACAGGCGTTACCCTTGCTTATCGCGCAACCGATGATTACGGCATCGCCAGCGGTTATATTCGGCTCGCCCATCCGCGAATAGGCCAGCATATCTTGGCAGGCAATCACCCCCCCTTGGTGGCGCCACCCATCCTCTCGCTTGTGCTGCCCTCCGACGTCCGATTAGGCCAAGCGCAAACCAAAATTGAAATCTCCGATAGCCCTTGGGCAGGAGCAACGGTAGATCTTAGCCTCTCGGTGCGGGACGACCTTCGGCAAGAAGCGGTCACCCCTCCGGTTGAGGTTCAACTGCCGCAGCGTTTTTTTGCCAACAGTCTGGCCCGTGCCCTGATTGAACAAAGGCGTATTCTCGCACTGGCCCCCGATCTCAGACCGCAGGTGAATGAGGCTTTGCGAGCTCTACTAATTGCCCCCGACGAATTTATGCCGGAAGCCGGATATTATCTCGGCCTTCGTGCCATCGAACGCCGTCTCCATCGCGCGGAAACAGATGCCGATTTACTCGACACGGTCGATTCCCTCTGGCAGCTCAGTCTTGCGATTGAAGACCACGAACAGGGCGACGAGAAAAAGGCGCTCGATTCCGCCCGTGAAGCGCTCAAAAAGGCGCTTGAGAACGGTGCATCCCCTCAAGACATCAAAGTGCTGACCGATCGGCTAAAAACGGCGCTGGATGCCTATCTGAAATCCTACGCCGCCAAAGCACGTAAAAACCCGAACGAAGCGAGCGATCGCCATCAGCCTCCCGGCAAAATGGTTCGCCCGGAAGAACTGCAGGCCATGATCGACCAGATGAACGATCTCGCCAAGCGCGGTGACACCCAAGATGCCAGCCGAATGCTGGAAGCGCTGACGTCGATCTTGCAGCAACTGCAAAGTTCCGAGCCGCAAATGGCGGATCCCTCCTCGCAGGAGATGAATGACGCACTGGATGAACTCGACACGCTGATGCGTGACCAGCGCGCGTTGCGTGATGATACTTTTCAGCAGGGCAAAAATGGCCAAGAGTCTGCCGAGGATCAAAAAAAGTTAGGGGACCGGCAGAACGAATTGGAAAAGCGCCTCCAAACCTTGCGGGATCGCATGAATAAATCCGGTGCGCCTGATAATGACGCGTTTGGCGAAGCCGAAAGCGCCATGAAGCAGGCGGAAGGGGCAATTGGCGAAGGTGATGATCAAGGGGCCATCGGCGCACAAGGCAGCGCCATCGACGGTTTACGCAAAGGGGCGCAGGCCCTCGCAAAATTGCTCGACGGGAATTCCTCCGGCAAAGGACAAGGCCGCCGACCCGGCAACCAGAACCAGCAAGGTGACGGCAACGAGTCCGCCGATGATAAAGACCCGCTCGGTCGTTCAACCCACCGATATGATTCAGGTACCTCGCCCCTGCAACAAGGCGGCAAAGGTGGTAGCTTGGAAAAGCGTAGCCGCGAAGTCGTTGAGGAGCTTCGTAAGCGCCTCGGCGAGCCCGACCGTACACCTGACGAGCTCAATTATCTCCGCCGCTTGCTTGAGCGGAATTAGCATTTTTCGGAATATGACAAGGGACTGAAAGCCCCTCTCCTTGAAGGAGAAGGTGGCCCGCGTTAGCGGACCGGGTGGGGTGCAGACGCCAGAAATTGACGCTCCTTTTATAAAACGAATATCTCTTCGCCATTGCGTCAATTATGATAGCATTAGTGCCTCATCTGTCGGCTTCGCCGACGCCTTCGTCCAGAAGGAGATGAACCTTATCGGCGAGAATCGCGTGCTCAGAAAACTTTATGACTGGATCGTTGCACTATCGGCTCGCCCGAGCGCGCCTTGGGCGTTGGCGGCAGTTGCTTTCGCCGAAAGCTCGTTTTTTATCATTCCGCCCGATGTGATGCTGGCCCCGATGGCACTCGCGCGGCCGGAGCGAGCCTGGCATTACGCCTTGGTTTGCACGCTGGGATCGGTTTTCGGCGGCATGTTCGGCTACGCCATCGGCCACCTTCTATTTGACTCCGTCGGCATGTGGATTTTGGACCTCTACAACCTCGGCGGCAAAGTCGAAGCTGTAAAGGATGCCTATGCCAAGTGGGGTGCTTTGCTTATTTTGCTCAAAGGGCTGACGCCTATCCCCTTTAAGCTTGTCACCATCGTATCAGGCGCACTCGATTATAATTTTCCACTATTTGTTCTGTTGTGTTTCATTACGCGCGGGGCACGCTTCTTTTTATTGGCCGGACTGTTGAACAAATTCGGTGAGCCGATGCGGCATTTCATCGAGAACCGTCTGGGGCTTGTTGTCGCCGGTATGGTAGCCATTTTCGTCATCGGCCTTATTGTTGCCGCCAAATTGGCTTGAGGATGCGCCTATGACGTTCTCTCACCTCATTACGCGCTTTCATGCCGTACTCCTCGTCCTCATAGGTTCCGTGCTGACGCTTGGCGGGGCGTGGTTCATTGAGCTGGTGCTGGGCGTCAAGCCCTGCCATCTATGCCTGATCGGCCGTGTTCCCCACTATATCGGTATACCGGTGGCGGCCTTGGCGTTAATCGCCAATCAGTCATCCGTTTCCCTGCGGATGGGTCGCGCGATGCTGGCCTTACTCGCCATCGTGTTTCTGGTCGGTACCGGCATCGCTGCCTATCATTCCGGCGTTGAATTCGGGATCTTCACGGGCCCCACCGATTGCACCGGCGCGATTGAAAAAGCCGCCGATCTTCAGGACTTTTTAAAGCAGCTTCAAACCGTCAAGGTTATCCGCTGCGACGAAGTCGCCATGCGCATTTTCGGCCTGTCGCTCGCCAGTTGGAATGCTGTGATTTCATTGGGACTGGCGGTGGTGGCAGCTTTTGGTGCCACGCTCAAAAAGGCCTAAGGTTCCAGCTCGGTATCCCAATAGAGATAATCGAGCCAGCTCTCATGCAGATAATTCGGCGGAAACAGCCTGCCATTCTGATGCAGATCAAACACAGTCGGCGCATAGGGCTTTTGCAGCGGGAACATATTAACCACGCGCGGCAGTTTATCGCCTTTGGCGAGATTGCAAGGCGAGCACGCCGCCACCACATTTTCCCAGGTCGTCTGCCCACCTTTGGAGCGCGGGATCACATGGTCAAAGGTCAGCTCATCCCGCTCGCCGCAATATTGGCACGAGAATCGATCCCGCAAAAATACGTTGAACCGCGTAAACGCTGGATGACGCGAAGGCGGAATATAAGATTTCAGCGAAACAACCGATGGCAGGCGAATTTCCGAGCTCGGGCTGCGGATCGTCTTGTCATAAAACGAGACGATATTCACCCGATCCAGCACCACGGCTTTGATCGTATCCTGCCAGTTCCATAGGGACAAAGGATAGTAACTCAACGGCCGGAAGTCGACGTTGAGGACAAGCGCCGGACACGCTTCCGGCGAAACGGGCGGAGTGACGTGGATCGTCAACGAGCCTGCTCCCTACATCAGACAGAGCGAACGAATCTGTCGATAGGGATAATCTACATGCGATGTGTCGGAATTGTGAAGCCCGGATTGTACCGATGTAAAATTTCGTTGTCCCCGTCTAACTTAGCGGGTCGGAACGGGTACTTCACCACGGTAATCATAGAAGCCGCGACCCGTTTTACGGCCTAACCAGCCCGCTTCTACATATTTAACGAGCAAAGGGCATGGGCGGTATTTGGAATCGGCCAAGCCCTCATGCAGCACCTGCATGACAGACAGACACGTATCAAGCCCGATAAAATCGGCCAATTGCAGCGGGCCCATCGGATGGTTGGCGCCCAACCGCATCGCGGTATCAATGGCATCGACCGAGCCCACGCCTTCATACAGCGTATAAATCGCCTCATTGATCATCGGCAGCAGAATGCGGTTGACGATAAAAGCCGGGAAATCTTCCGATACCGTAATCGTCTTGCCAAGGTGAGCGATAAACGCTTTAGCGGCCTCAAACGTCGGATCTTCCGTTGCAATACCGCGGATCAGCTCGACG
This sequence comes from uncultured Hyphomicrobiales bacterium, assembly GCA_903900975.1. Lineage (GTDB taxonomy): Bacteria > Pseudomonadota > Alphaproteobacteria > Rhizobiales > Beijerinckiaceae > CAIUPE01. The sequence goes on from CAIUPE010000041.1 coordinate 14,861, forward strand.
AGCTGCATCTTTGGCACCGGATTCATGAAGTGAATGCCAATAAATCGGTCAGGCCGATCGGTTGCAGAAGCCAATCGCGTGATCGAAATCGAGGAGGTGTTAGAAGCCACCATCGTCTTGGCCGGAAGGGCCTTGCACAAGGCAATGAAAATCTTGCGCTTAACTTCTTCACTCTCGGTTGCGGCTTCAATCACGAGGTCGCAATCGGAAAGGTCAGTATATTCGGTGCCTGTGCTGATCAAGGCCAAGGTCGACTGACGTTGCGCTTCGGAAAGGGCTTCCTTAGCCACCAGTTTGGCGAGGTTGCCGTTAATGGTGGCTAAACCCGCCACCAATCGGTCAGCGCTCAAATCATGCAAGACGACCGAAATACCGGATTGCGCACAGACTTGCGCAATACCGGTACCCATCTGACCCGCGCCGATGATCCCGACCGATTTAATCGTGTTTGCCATGGTCAATCCGCTTCCTGTCTCGCGATGGATGAGAACGACAGCCTGCCTGGCACGCCTTCGTCAGGTGACTATTAACTCGCCTTCGCGAGCTCCTTGTCAAGCTCCGGAAGCGCCGTAAACAAATCAGCGACAAGACCGTAATCCGCCACCTGGAAAATCGGGGCCTCGTCATCCTTGTTGATCGCGACGATCACTTTGGAATCCTTCATGCCAGCAAGATGCTGGATGGCGCCCGAAATACCCACCGCAATATAAAGTTCCGGCGCAACCACTTTGCCGGTCTGGCCAACTTGCCAATCGTTCGGCGCGTAACCGGCATCCACTGCTGCGCGCGACGCACCCATGGCCGCGTTGAGGCGATTAGCCACCGGCTCAATATAGGTCTTGAAATTCTCGGAATTGGCCATCGCGCGGCCACCCGACACGATGATCTTGGCCGAGGTCAATTCCGGACGATCAAGCTTGGCGAGGCTCTCGCCCTTAAACGTAGAAATACCCGGATTAGAAGCAGCCGTCACCGCCTCAACCGGAGCCGAACCGCCCTCTTCAGCCGAAGCAAACGAGGCCGTACGGATCGTCAAAACCTTGATCTTGTCCGACGACTGCACCGTCTGCAGCGCATTGCCAGCATAGATCGGACGCTCAAACGTATCCGCCGAAATAACGCGGATCACATCCGAGACCTGCATCACATCCAGCAAAGCCGCCGTGCGGGGCAAAATGTTTTTGCCCGAGCTGGTCGAAGCCGAAACAATCGCCGCATAGTTTGGTGCGATCGATACCAGCAAGGAAGCTACCGTCTCAGCCAAGCCATTGGCATAAAGCGCGTCATCGGCCAGCAACACTTTGGCCACGCCTTTGAGCTTGGCGGCTGCGTCAGCCGCACCCTTGGCGTTGTGGCCTGCAACCAGCACATGCACCGGATGGCCAAGGGCCAAAGCGGCGGTTAGCGCCTTAGCGGTCGTGTCCTTGACCGAAATCGAATCGTGATCGGCGAGAAGAAGCGTGGCCATCAGAAAACTCCTGCTTCGGTCTTGAGCTTGGAAACCAGTTCGGCAACGGAAGAAACCTTGACGCCCGCTTTGCGACCCGCAGGTTCCGCCGTGGTGACAACTTTAAGGCGCGGCGAAACATCGACTCCGTAATCGGCAGGCGTCTTTTCCTCAATCGGCTTTTTCTTTGCCTTCATAATGTTGGGCAACGAAGCATAACGCGGCTCGTTCAACCGAAGGTCGGTCGTTACAATCGCCGGTGCCTTCAGCTCAACCGTCTGCAAGCCGCCATCAACTTCGCGGGTAACAGTAAAGCTGCCATCCCCGATTTCGATTTTGGAAGCGAAAGTGCCCTGCGGCCAGCCGAGAAGAGCTGCCAACATCTGGCCCGTAGCGTTTGAATCATCGTCAATCGCCTGCTTACCGAGAATGATAAGGCCAGGGCCTTCTGCTTCCGCAACACCCTTGAGGATCTTGGCAACCGCCAAAGGTTCCACCAAATCATCGACCTTCACATGAATACCGCGATCAGCACCCATCGCCAAACCGGTACGTAGAGTTTCTGCTGCACCCGCCGGGCCAATCGATACCACAATCACTTCGCTGGCCTTGCCAGCTTCTTTGATGCGCAATGCCTCTTCGACAGCGATTTCATCAAAAGGATTCATCGACATTTTGACATTGGCGAGATCGACGCCCGAGCCATCCGGCTTCACGCGGATTTTAACGTTGTAATCGACAACCCGTTTTACCGGCACAATAATCTTCATCTGCTTCACCCCAGAAGGTAAGGCCCGCGCGCTATAACTAGCCCGTCCTTAAAGCCTTGAAACCTGTCGCCGCGAACTAATAACCGAAGACCGCCATTGTCAACGGTTTGCGCCAGGAAAGATCGACAGAGTGCGACGGTGTTTGTCGGAATTTGACTATCAATGACCGTTGAAGGGGGCTTACCGCGTTTGCCCCGGCACCCAAAGCACGTCCCCCTCGCCGCGACGGTTGACATAACGCGACGCGACAAACAGAAAATCCGAAAGCCGGTTGATATAATGCAAGGCCGGCTCGCTCACGGCCTCATCGGGCAGGCTAGCCAACTCGACCATCAATCGTTCCGCGCGACGCGACACTGTCCGAGAAACATGCAAGGCCGCAGCCGCCGCCACACCGCCCGGCAGCACAAACGAACGCAGCGGCTTCAACTCACCATTGAGAAGATCAATTTCACTTTCGATTCGGCTTACTTGCGATGCAACGATGCGCAGCGGCTCCCATGCCAGTTTTTCGCCGGTATCGGGGGTACAAAGATCGGCACCTAGATCAAACAAATCATTCTGGATGCGCCAGAGCATCGCATCGACCAACGGCTCGCTGGCTTGCGTATGAAGCCGCGCCAACCCGATCGTGGCATTGGTTTCGTCCACCGTACCATAGGCAGCGACGCGCAAATCAAATTTCGGACGCCGCGCGCCTGTGCCCAGCGCTGTCGTTCCATCGTCGCCGCTTCGTGTATAAATTCGGTTTAAAACAACCATCTCAATCCGCTATTTCCCGCGCGTTTTACGCAACGCCGAACCCGATCACCCGATCCACTCCGTGGTTCTACGCAGCGGCGAGGTCAGAAGATCAGAAAGAATATCCGAGTTTAATGCCGAAATTGGTAAGGCCATTGTTTGGCTGACAAATATTGGCGTTCGACATGTGCTCGGCGACCGCCATCACCGATAGTTGCTTTGTGAGTTGATAGCCAAGGCCTAACGCCTCGCGGAACAACGCATTGCATCCCAGTTCTGCCCGACCTGAATCGAGGCTTGTGGTCTTGCCATCATTGATCGAACCACCAAGATCCGCCTCGATTTTAAACCGGGCGGGCAAATGCACGATCGCGGCAAAACCTGCAAAAGCCGCGCTGGTTTTACCCTGTGTATTAGCGTCAAGCCCGAGCTGCGGGTGAAGCGAGAACGACTCGGAGGTGAACGACTTGCCTAGGTCAAACGCTGGCAACAAGGCATCCACCGACACGTCGGCGGTCCCGGCTTCGCGCCCTTCATAGCCGTGATACGCTGCGCCGATCCGAAGTTCGGCACCGGAAGCGGGCATGTCGGCCGCGCGGGAGAGGTCCGGCGAAAGGAGGACCAAAGCAGAGAAAACGGCAACAGCCGCAAATGGGCGCGCGAAGATTTGCGAAAGGGTCATCTAGTGTCCGATGGTAATGCTGCGAGGCCAAGCCTTTAAATGTCGCTCCCCTCATAACACCGAATATGGAGGAGAGGAAATGATCAGGAATTACTTTTCAGCCAGATTGCGCCAAGAATAATAACGATGGCAATAAATTGCAGGATAACGCGCCACCGCATCAGCGTTTGCGACAGCGAGGCACTGCCGCCGCGCAGCATATTGAACAGGCCCAGCGCGAGAACCACCGCCACCGCTGCAACCGCAAACGGAGCCGCCATATCCAACCAATTATCCATCGCTTCGATCCAAAAGAGGGCTACAATCAGGCGCGCGAGCGATCCACAATCTCGAACGCGTTCACCACAACATACATGTAAAAGCTCTTGATAGCATCGTTCGCAAAAATGAATTTTTCAACTTTGCCGGAAAATTTTACGGTGTAGCCATTATAAAGCGGCTCGGTTAGCGCGCCTGATGGAATTGCGAGGTTGAAAACGCTGCCCCGCATCCCGTCTGGATTGATGCATTCAAAACTGGAAGTCCGCTCGCCAACCGTAAGCTTCACTTCCTTGCCCTGCAAATTCCATGGCTTGCATACCCAGTTCTGAACGGGTTTATCGGTCATGGCTTCGCGGGTTTCGGTGATAAAGGAGGCTAACGCCTGTCCGGTTTTATTGGCCAATGCATCAGATTGATGGGCGACAGCATCCTGCCAGAGCGCATAATAGCGCTCATCCAACGCCCTTTGATCAGAAGGCTTCGTGCCATTTTGGGAAAAACAGGCGCTTAGGCCGAAGGCTAAAAGCGTGGCGAATAATATTTTTACACCTGATCGACGCGACATCCCTCACCCCCTTAACCCGCAAAAGCCATAGGTCGCCTGCTGAAGAGAGCTAACCCAGGATAGTTAACAGCAATTTTCCTGCCAGTTCGTTGTTGTGTTGAATTGTGATTCAGGGGCTTTAAATTCTCAACAAGCCCAGCTATAGAGAAACCGCGTTGCCCCTGTGGCGGAACTGGTAGACGCGTCCGACTCAAAATCGGATTCCGCAAGGAGTGCTGGTTCGATTCCGGCCAGGGGCACCACGCTTCGCCCAAACGGGCTTCGCGTGGCGCTGCCGTGTCAAACCGGCGCCTTGGCCCTAATCTCTATCCACCTCACGCCCATTCACCCTTCCGGAATACCGGAACCCGCGTTCCGTCTGCTCCAATGCCATCAATATCCACCTGATCCGACCCGATCATCCAGTCGATATGGATCAAGCTCTTATTGCCGCCTTGGGCTGCAATTTGCTCCGGTGTCAGCGTGGCGCCGTCGAGGAAACATTTGGCATAGCACTGGCCAAGCGCGATGTGGCAGGCCGCATTTTCATCGAATAACGTATTTAAAAACAACAATCCACTCTTCGAAATCGGCGAGGAATGTGGCACCAGAGCTACCTCGCCCAAGCGGCTTGCGCCCTCATCCGTTTCGAGGACTTTCTGCAAAACATCCTCACCCCGCGAAGCCTTAGCCTCGACAATCTTGCCTGCTTCAAAGCGAACGGAAATATTGTCGATCAAAGTTCCGTTATACGACAAGGGCTTAGTGCTGGAGACATAGCCATCAACCCGATGCGCATGCGGCGTGGTGAACACTTCCTCGGTCGGAATATTCGGGTTGCAGGTAATGCCGTTTTTAGCCGTTGAAGCGCCGCCATGCCATTCATGACCATCGGCAAGCCCGACGGTTAAGTCGGTGCCGGGCCCCGTGAAGTGAAGCGCCGCAAAGCGCTGGCTGTTCAACCACGCCGTTTTGGTATGCAATTGAGCATTATGCTGTTCCCACGCGCCGACCGGATCATCCCGATCAACCCGGGAGGCGGCAAAAATCGCATCGGCCAGTTTACGCACGGCCTGTTCGGGTGCGTCATTCGGGAAGACCTGCTTCGCCCACGCCGAGCCCGGCCAAGCGATGATGTTCCAATTGATGTCAAAGCCAGCGATTTTCTCGAGTGCGGGCTGATAGGCCATCGAATTGGCCTTGTTGGCGCGGGAGACCTTGGCCGGATCTTGCGTCGAAAGAAGCATCGGGTCATCGCCCACCACGGCCAAACGGGCGGTGTTGGCCGAAAAGGCCTTGCCCATCCCCTCATACAGCCAGCCTGCGGCGCGGTCGAAACTGCTATCGGGAGCAAATTTATACCGCGCGAGGGTCATTTCCTCATCGGTAAAGAAGGGAATCACAAGGCCCGCGCCCGCTTTATAAGCGTGTTCGGCCAGACGGCGCACCAAAGGCAAGGCGGCCGAAGGGGCCGTGATCAACAAATCCTGCCCCGGCGCAAGCCTTAAGCCAACTTTAATGGCCGTTTCGGCCAATTTATCGAGCTTAACGGGGTCTATCGCAGAAGAAAGGTCAAGCATTGGGGAGGTCATAATGGGATAAGCCTTGTTGGGTGTCGGGATCACTTAACGCTCGTTTTCGTCGATCGGCCGCGCTTCATCAGGCAGCATGATCGGAATACCATCGCGTATCGGATAGGCAAGCCGTGCCGCCGAACTAATCAGCTCTTGTCGCACTGCGTCATAACGAAGCACCGATTTCGTCAGTGGACATACGAGTAATTCGAGCAGTTTAGGGTCAATGTTTAGCGCCTGCTTCGGGGAAGGGTCGTTCGAACCGGTCATCATATGCCTTATTGTAAGGGGGATTCGGAGCCGTCATCCCGGCGTGCCACTTCGATTTCAGTGATAGCGACGAGCAGTTCCGCGCGCATTTTCAGATCAATCGCTTCCAGTAGGGCCTGCTTCTCGCGCGGGCCGAACGGAGCCATCATGCATAGCGCATTCACGAGTGCTTCATTCGATGCGGCCGAAATGCCCTTCCAATCAATTTGCAGATCATTTGCTTCGACAAAACTTTTAAGCGAGGTCAGCACCGCTTGCCGATCAACATCGTCTTCGCCGGCACGCGCAACAAAATCCGACGTGAACGGCTCATAATTAACCGAGGCCTGACGATACGGCGTCAGCACCGCCAATTCTTCCCGAAGGCTGAACCGCGCGACGCCCGTCAACGTCAAGATATAGCGATTATCACCTGTTTCGGCGAATTGGGTAATCCGACCGACGCAGCCGACCTGATACAACTCAGCCGGCTTTCCCCTTGGATGATCAGCCGTATCAGGTTGAATGATACCAATCAAACGCGAGGTTTTAAGCGCATCGTCGACCATAGCGACATAGCGGGGTTCAAAGATATTCAGCGGCATTTGCCCACGCGGCAATAAAAGCGCGCTCGGCAGGGGAAACAGCGGAATAACGTCGGGTAAATCAAAAGGGCCGGAATAGACGACATTCATAGCACATCTCCGGATAAGGGTGAGTTCATGGACGACTAACGGAACAATAAGCCCGAAAGTTTCCGACGGCCCGACTTCGTCATCTCGTCCATCGGGCCCCACGCTTCGAAAAACTGCAACAATTGAACGCGTGCACCATCGTCATTCCACGTCCGATCCCGCTTGATAATTTCGATCAAGGCATCCGTTGCTTCTTCCCGCTTATCAGCAGCGGCCAGCGCCAAGGCCAGATCGAAACGGGCTTGATGGTCATTCGGGTTTGCCGCAACGGCTGCTTCCAGGCCTGACGTATCTCCCAAAGTTGCGACCTGATCGGCAAGGTCAAGGGCAGCGCGGACGGCAACGAGGGCGGAATCGGACTCTTTTCCTTCCGGAACAGCCTCGAGATAGGAGCGCGCCGACTCAAGATCGCCTAAGTCGATGTAAAGTTTGATAATGCCGGCCAAAGCTTGAAGATTCTCACTGTCCTCCACAAGAACAGCGCCATAAGCCTCAATAGCCCCAGCGTGATCTCCTGCCTCGGCAAGGGCTGCAGCTGCTTCGAGTTGAGCGGCCGCACTGTCCTCGATCGGGCCGACAAGCCGTTCGATGAAGCCCGCGATTTGGGATTCGGGCAAAGCACCAACAAAACCATCCACCGGCTGGCCCTTACTGAAGGCGATAACGGCAGGGATCGATTGAATACCCAATTGTCCGGCGATTTGCGGATGATCGTCGATATTCATCTTAACAAGTCGAACACGTCCTTTGGCCGCGGCAACAACGCGTTCGATCATGGGCCCAAGCTGTTTGCAGGGGCCACACCAGGGAGCCCAAAAATCCACCAACACTGGCTGTGTCATCGATTCAGCAACAACGTCCTGACGGAAACTTGCCGTCGTGACGTCTTTCACAGTGCCGTCCGCGTTAGCCCCAACGTCCAAAAGTGTCATCTCGATTAACTCCGAACCGGACTGGTCTACGGCAAACGAAGGCGCCAAAAGACCAATAAAACTTCTCTATGCCAGAAATAGGGAGGAATTGTTTAAAGAACAATGCGCCTCATTACGCTTATGGTCATTAATTGTGTTGCGGAGCGGCCTCACCCACGTTTGCAATCAAAGGATCGTGGCCGGTGGCGGCCATGAACGCCACAAGATCATCCCGGGCGATGCTCGTGGTCATCGTATTCACCAAGGGGTGAACATTGATCACATCGTACCCCATCAAACGTTGATCCAAAATGGCCTTCACGCGCCCTTCCTTATCGTTCAAAACCGCCAGCGGTGTCACGGACCCGGGCTCAACACCCAGATATTCCCGCAACTGTTCGGCCGAACAAAAGCTGACACGACCTTGCCCACCGATGACATCATGGATGGTTTTCAGGTCAATCCTTGTGTCTTCTAAAGCGGAAATCAAAAACAAATTGCTCTTTTTATCTTTCAAAAATAGATTTTTGACATGCGCTCCTGCAATATCACCGCGCAATTTTTGAGACTCTTCCACCGTAAAAACCGCGACATGCTGGATGGTCTGGTAAGGAATACGGAGCGTTTGAAGGTAGGCAAACAGGTCGTCGGGCGAAGCGGGCATGGTCGGTCACTCATTGAAAAAGACAGGAAATTGCTTCTAGCCAGCCACACAAGAACCGGCAAGGCCAAGCCCTCGCATCGGGTAGAACGCGTGGTATGATGAAAAACACGCCGAAAGGCAGTTGCATCGGCGAAGAAGATGAGTCATACAGCCGTCATCGCGACGTTAGGATGCGGGTGTAGCTCAGTGGTAGAGCACAACCTTGCCAAGGTTGGGGTCGAGGGTTCAAATCCCTTCGCCCGCTCCAATGTCGGGAAAACAAAGTTGTTGGCATCCGAGACAGGAACCCTCGACTTTATGTTCGATCCGCGGTTGGGCTTTGCCCAGAGCAGATCGACAAAAAATTTGGGTTCAAATCCCGTCGCCCGCTCCAATGTCGGGAATTAAAGAGGTTGCGGCAGGGCGGCTTTTTTATGGGTTGAAATCCGTAAGCGCCCTTTCTCCTTGACTTTTTGCACCGCAACATGCATTAATACTGCACAGCGTCGGTTATCGGCACTAGGACTTGCGTGAAGCGTTGTCAGCTTTTGGTTGATCCAAACAGGCAACAAAGTCCCGCCGACCGCCAGGGCGATCATAGCGCGCCCCAAGACTTACCCTTGGCCTCCCAAATCACGCGGGGTGTCCTCCGACCATCCGGCTCTCTGATGCCGCTTGGCCGTATGAGTCCGACTCCGTCCGCGAACCGATCCGCTCCCTGCGGACCGGTTAATTTGATTTGGAAAGAGACCAAAATGACTACTTTTGAGACCCTCAAACTCGATGAAAAGCTGCTTCGTGCGCTGAAAAGTGAGGGATATACGGCACCAACGCCAATTCAGGCCCAATCGATCCCGCAGCTTCTCGCCGGCGGTGATCTTCTCGGTATTGCGCAAACCGGCACCGGTAAAACGGCAGCCTTTGCCTTGCCCATCCTGCAAAAACTATTGTCGGACCCGAAGCCAACGCCTCGCCGTGGCTGCCGTGCCCTTATTTTATCGCCAACCCGCGAACTTGCTGGCCAGATCCAAGAGAGCTTTCGCTCCTATGGCAAATTCACCAAACTCACCAGCGAAGTCGTCTATGGTGGTATTCCGATTGGCCGTCAGTTCCGCGCTTTAAACAATGGCGTTGATATTTTGGTCGCCACACCCGGTCGCCTGCTTGATCTCGTCAATCAGCGCGCTGTGCATTTGGGTGATGTCGAAATTCTGGTACTCGATGAAGCTGATCACATGCTTGATCTTGGCTTTATTATCGACATTCGCAAGCTTGTGGGCATGACGCCATCACGCCGCCAAACCATGCTGTTTTCGGCCACCATGCCTAAGGACATTGCTGAGCTGGCTTCAGCCTTCCTGCGCGATCCGGCTCGGGTTGAAGTAACGCCTGTTGCCACCACCGCCGAGCGGGTTGAACAACAGATTATCTTTGTTGATACGGCCCATAAGCAGATGCTTCTGCAAAAGCTGATGGAAGACCCCACGATCGACCGCGCTCTGGTGTTTACGCGCACTAAGCATGGCGCTGACAAGGTGGTAAAACGCCTTGAAGAAACCGGCGTTCGCGCCAGCGCCATCCATGGCAATAAAAGCCAGCCGCAACGGGAGCGCGCTTTGGCTGACTTTAAAGCTGGTAAATTGCGGTTGCTGATTGCAACCGATATCGCGGCGCGCGGCATCGATGTCGATAATGTTTCGCACGTAATCAATTTCGATCTGCCCAATATGCCGGAAAGCTATGTCCACCGCATTGGTCGTACGGCACGTGCGGGTGCAGCGGGCGTTGCGATTTCATTTTGTGACCGTGAAGAACATAATTTCCTGCGCGCCATTGAGCGCGTAACGCGTCAGCAAATTCCCGTGATCGAGAACCCTCTGGGAGCCGGCCTCGGAATGCCGCCACAGCCGCGGGTAAAGGGCGCACCTTCAACGGAAAAGCCACGTACAACGCGTTCCGGCAAGCCGGTTTGGCAGCGTGACCGTCCAGAGAAGAAGCGTTTTGACGGTCCACGTCCTGCTGGTGACGGCGTGTTTACGCCGCGTCGCGACGATCAGGGGCGCACCCATGAAGCAAGGCCTCATCAGGGTAAGCCTGCCACCCATGCCCGTCCAGCCCGGCCAGACAGCGCTGAGCCGAAGCGTTGGAACTCAGGCACAAGCAACCCAACTGCCGAGCGTACCGAAAAGCCCTCACGCGAAGGCACTGTTCAACGCAATCGGCGTTTCGGACGTTAAGCTCAACGAATAAAAGGTCCGGCAACTTGTGTTTGTTGCCGGGCCCTCCCATGTTGAGAGGATGACACGTCGCCTCCTAAAACCCTTCTGGATCGCCATCGCGCTTCTGTTTTTGCTCGAAGCGTGGCTATGGGACCTGATCCAGCCTCTGATCGCTTGGCTGATTATGCGGCTGCCTTGGCAGGCGTTCAAATCATCTCTGGCCCGCAATGTGGCCCGCCTTCCTGCCGCGATTGTTGTTTTTTTGTTTGTGGTGCCGGAAGTGATCGGCTTGCCGCTGCAGCTTTTTGCGCTCTGGATTGTGGCAAAGGGCGCGGTTATCACGGGCACATTGCTTTTTATAGCAGTTAAAACGCTTGGCCTTGCCTTGGCACTCGTGCTTTTTGAGGCGTGCAAAGAAAAGCTAATGGAACTTGTCTGGTTTCGTTTCGTCCATGATCAGGTAATGCGAGCGCGAACGTGGGCAATGGCGCAAGTTCAGCCTTTGCTGGATGAAATAACGACGCTTCGACGGCGGATGATGCTCAAGATCAAATCGATGATGGGTGAAGGTGGCTTTTTTGAAATGCTACGGCGGATTAGGGCGACGGTGCAGCGGCGCATGCAGCCTTAACATCGATGCGAAGGCCAATACTCCGCTCCACCAATGGACAAACCCCTACCCAGCCCGACTTTCCTCTGCTAAACAGCGCGTCATCGAAGTGTAACACCCAGCGCTAAGCGGAAAATCCCATGCAGCCTTTTACCTCGCTCACCGGCGTCGCAGCCCCACTCGACATTATGAATGTCGACACGGACATGATCATCCCGAAGCAGTACCTCAAGACGATTAAGCGCACCGGCTTGGGTGCCGGGCTTTTTGCCGAGATGCGCTTTAATGAAGACGGCAGCGAGAACCCCGATTTCGTATTGAACCAGCCCGCCTATCGTAAGGCGCAGGTTCTGGTCGCTGGCGATAATTTCGGCTGCGGGTCATCGCGCGAACATGCCCCATGGGCCTTGCTCGATTTCGGCATTCGCTGTGTGATTTCGACGTCTTTCGCCGATATTTTCTACAATAACTGCTTCAAAAACGGCATTTTACCGATCGTCGTGTCGCAAGCCGACCTCGACAAATTAATGGATGATGCCCGACGTGGTGCGAATGCCACGCTGTCGGTAGATCTCGAAGCACAAGAAATTCGCGGTCCAGATGGTGGCGTTGTGAGTTTTGAAATCGACTCTTTCCGCAAGCATCTGCTCTTGAACGGCCTTGATGATATAGGCCTGACAATGGAGAAGGCCCCATCGATTGATACCTATGAGGCAAAGGCAGCAGCTTCGCGGCCTTGGCTCTAAACGACGCTATCCTTTTCGCATTTTCTGTTTCCCTTTGACCTGAAGAGTAGATCCATGGCGACCCAAAAGCTCCTCCTCCTCCCCGGCGACGGCATCGGCCCTGAAGTGATGACGGAAGTCCAAAAGCTCGTCTCCTGGATGAACAAGACGGGCATGGGGTCGTTTGAAACCGAGAGCGATCTTGTCGGCGGTTCCGCCTATGACGCCCACAAAGTGGCGATTACGGACGCGGCAATGAAGCTCGCCCATGAATCGGACGCTGTTATTTTTGGCGCGGTTGGCGGGCCTAAATGGGACAAGGTGCCCTACGAAGCCCGCCCTGAGGCGGGCCTGCTGCGTTTGCGCAAGGACCTCGAACTGTTCGCCAATCTTCGCCCCGCCATCTGCTACCCGGCCCTTGCCGACGCTTCCTCGCTGAAGCGCGACCTCGTTGAAGGCCTCGATATTGTGATCGTGCGCGAACTCACCGGTGGCGTCTATTTCGGCGAGCCAAAAGAAATCGTAACCCTTGAGAATGGCGAAAAGCGCGCCGTTGATACGCAAGTTTACACCACACACGAGATTGAGCGGATCGGCCGCGTCGCCTTTGAAATGGCGCGCAAGCGCAAGAACAAGGTCACCTCGTCCGAGAAGCGCAATGTCATGCGCTCCGGCGTGTTGTGGAACGAAGTGATCACCGCTCTCCACAAGCGCGAATATCCGGATGTGATGCTGGAGCATCAGCTCGCCGACGCGCTTGGCATGCAGCTGGTGCGCTGGCCAAAGCAGTTCGACGTGATCGTCACCGACAATCTGTTTGGCGATATGCTGTCGGACGTCGCCGCGATGCTGACGGGTTCGCTCGGCATGTTGCCATCGGCTGCGCTTGGCGCGGAAAATGAGAAAACCGGCAAGCGCAAGGCGATGTATGAGCCCGTACATGGCTCAGCCCCTGATATTGCCGGCAAGGGTCTTGCCAACCCAATCGCGATGTTCGGCTCCTTTGCCATGACCTTGCGCTATTCCTTCGGCATGACGCAGGAAGCAGACATGCTGGAACGCGCGATTTCGGATGTGCTGGATCAAGGCCTGCGCACCAAAGATATCGCCTCCCCGGGTCAGAATGCCGTCAGCACCACCGAAATGGGTGAAGCCGTGCTGAAGCAATTGCAAAAGATCGCAGGCTGAAAACGCACAGCCTGATGACAATTCCGGTCACACGCGATGGGATATCCGACGCTTACCGTCGGATCGCGCCGCATATCCGGCATACTCCGCTTTTAAACCTCGAGGCCGATCCGTTTGGACTTGGCTGTGAGGTCACCTTTAAGCTCGAGTTTTTGCAACACGCTGGCTCCTTCAAGTCACGTGGTGCCTTCAACACGCTGCTCTCGAAGCCTGTGCCAAAGGCTGGTGTAACGGCTGCATCTGGTGGAAACCACGGTGCCGCAGTCGCGTTTGCGGCGCGCAAGCTTGGCGTTCCGGCTAAAATTTTCGTTCCGGAAATCTCCTCTCCCATCAAAATTGCAACCATCAAAAGCTTTGGTGCCGAAGTGGTTATTGGCGGGGCACGATATGATGACGCCCAGACGGCCTGCAATGCCTATGCACAAGAGAGCGGCGCTCTCCTTGTTCACCCTTTTGATGCGCCAGAGACCTTGGCTGGCCAAGGCACGATCGGCCTTGAATGGGAGCACGACGGTTTGAAGCCCGACACCGTCCTTATTGCGTGCGGTGGCGGCGGTCTAATTGGCGGCATTGCAACGTGGTGGCAGGGTCAAGTGAAGCTTGTCGGCGTTGAGCCCGACGGTTCCCGCTGCCTCCACGCGGCGTTAGATGCGGGTGGCCCTGTGACGGTTGATGTCAATTCCGTCGCAGGTGATTCGCTCGGGGCCAAGCGGGTAGGCCAAATGGCGTATGATATTGCCAAACACACGGTTGACCATGTGGCACTTGTCTCCGATGACGCCATTCGCCAAGCCCAAACAACGCTGTGGCGTGATTTCCGCATCATGAGCGAGCCCGGCGGCGCTGCCGCCTTAGCAGCCCTGTTGTCAGGCGTTTACGTCCCTGAAAAAGGCGAGCGCATTGGTGTATTGCTGTGTGGGGCGAATGTTGACCCGACGACGATCAGATAAGAATGCTATAATTTACATTTTAAAATGGTAATTATGATAAATTAATCACCATTTGCTTTGTGTATTTATTTTACATTTTTATTTGTTGATTATGCTGCCATCGACTTCTATATCCCCTGAAATGGCCACCAAGGAGAAGCTCATGTTTCCGCAACGCTTGCAGGACGGATATCGTGCCTTTGTCGAGGGAAGCCTTCCGCGGGAACGCGAACGCTTCGAAGAACTTGCGGCTACCGGTCAAAAGCCCGAGATCATGGTCATCGGCTGCTGTGACAGCCGCGTTTCACCTGAAGTGATCTTTGATGCTCGGCCGGGCGAACTCTTTGTCGTGCGCAACGTGGCCAATCTCGTACCCCCTTACGAGACCGGCGGCGAATATCACGGCACCTCAGCTGCGCTGGAATTCGCCGTTCAGGCCTTACGCGTGAAACATATTGTTGTGCTTGGCCATGGCCGTTGCGGTGGCATTCGCGCCTATGCGGATGACGAGAGCCAACCTTTGTCATCCGGTGACTTCATCGGCAAATGGATCAATCTCGTTACACCGGCAGCCAATGAACTGGGCAAACGCAGCGGTTCGGAGACACTCGACCATTACGCCGAGCGCCTCGCTTTTGCATCCGTTGGCAAGACATTGGAAAATCTGATGACCTTTCCTTGTGTCAATATTCTGGCTGGTCGCGGTAAACTCCAGTTGCATGGCGCCTATTTTGACGTGTTCTCGGGCGCTTTAAAGATACGCAACCCCGAAACCGGGCTCTTTCACGCCGCCATCGAGGAAATTCCGGGTCGTGTTTCGCTGATGCGGGCCGAAGGCGTCTAAGGCAGCTCCGCTTAGCCGGTCCACATCACCTGATCGATATGGGGTGCGTGGGTGGCAAGCATCACCAAACGATCAAAGCCCAGCGCCATACCGCAAGCCTCCGGCATGAACGCGAGCGCTTCGAGAAAATCCTCGTCGATCGGGTAACGCTCGCCATAAATGCGTTCTTTTTCGTCCATATCGGCGATGAAACGGCGGCGTTGCTCGGCGGCATCGGTAAGTTCGCCAAACGCATTGGCGAGTTCGACCCCGCAGGCGAACAGCTCAAAACGCTCGGCGACGCGCGGATCTGATGGCTTGGGTCGGGCAAGCGCGGCCTCGGATATCGGATATTCGCAAAGGATCGTCGCGCGACCTATGCCGAGATGTGGATCGATCTTTTCCACCATCACGCGGCTGAACATGTCAGCCCAACTGTCGTCCTCCGCGATCCGGATACAGGCCCGGGATGCCGCATCCGCAAGAAGGGTACGATTGGGCACGCCATCAGGCGTTGTCGCCAAAAGGTCGATAGAAGCGTATTTTGCAAATGCCTCGGCAACGGTCATTTTTTCGGGCGGGGCAAATGGATCAGCCGTCAATCCGCGATAAGAAAGTCGATCGGTCCCCGCTTGCCGCGCGGCTTCGCCAAGCAGAAAAGCGCAATCGTCCATCAAAGCCTCATAGGGCTCGCCGACCCTATACCATTCCAGCATGGTAAATTCGGTTGCGTGTAACGCGCCGCGCTCGCGGTTACGGAAGACGCGCGCGAAATCGAATATTTTACGCTCTCCCGCGGCCAGCAACTTTTTAGAGGCAAATTCCGGCGATGTATGAAGGTAGCGCGTCTCCTTGCTACCATCGGGCCGCATAAGAAGGGTGGATAGCGCATGAAGATGCGTTTCATTGCCCGGCGAGCGCTGCAATTGCGCGCATTCCACTTCCAAAAACCCGTCTTGTTCAAAAAACCGACGAAAGGCGGACTTAATTCGTGATCTCGCCAACAAAGCGGGCCTTCGATCGCCGTAGTTATCGGGCGCCCACCATTGGCGGTTCTCGTTCATTTGAAATCCTACCTGTATCAAGGCTCTAGCGCATTTCCGCCAAGTGTGAGAAAAGCGCCGCAGTTCATTTCGGGTTGCCGGTTTTGCCGGGCCATCATTTTCGGGAATATCACCGTGCAAGTCATCGCCAGTTCGCTTCGTAAAGGCAATATCGTCGAGAAAGACAATCAGCTTTATGTCATTCTCAGCGCAGAAAACATCCATCCCGGTAAGGGCACGCCGGTCACTCAGCTCGCGATGCGCCGCATCAGCGATGGCGTGAAGATCGCCGAGCGTTATCGCACGACCGAATCGGTTGAGCGCGCTTTCGTTGAAGACCGCGATTTCAACTATCTGTACGAAGATGCGGACGGTTTTAATTTCATGAACAACGAAACCTTCGAGCAGCTGTCGGTGCCAAAGGATGTGGTTGGTGATCAATCCGTCTATTTGCAAGAAAACATGAAATGCGTGCTCTCGACCTATGAAGGCCGTTGCGTTTCGATCATCTTGCCCGCCCGCGTCACCCTTGAAATCGTCGAAACCGAACCGACCGTAAAAGGGCAGACGGCTTCCTCCTCGTACAAGCCAGCCATCCTTTCAAACGGTGCACGGACGATGGTGCCGCCTCATATTGCAGCAGGAACGCGGGTTGTCATCATGACCGAAGACGGCTCCTATGTTGAGCGCGCCAAAGACTAAGGTTTAAAGGAACATTCCCCATGCGCGCTGTGCTCGATATCGTCTTGATTGCACTCAACCTCTATAATTGGGCCGTCATCGGCTCAGCCGTGTTGAGCTGGCTCATTGCGTTCAACGTTGTGAACATGCGCAATGATGTCGTGCGCGCCTTCGCCATGGGGCTTTACCAAATCACCGAACCTGCGCTTCGCCCTATTCGGCGGATGTTGCCTAATCTCGGGACGATGGACATCTCGCCCATCATCCTACTGCTGCTGATCATGCTCGCCGAGCGCGTGATCCAGATGTATATTTATCCTTACGTTTTCTGATGTCTGACCTGCCGTGGACGATCGCGGCGGACGGTCTACTGCTATCGGTACGGCTAACGCCAAAAGGTGGACGCGATGCAATGGATGGCATCGAGACGCTTTCAGACGGACGCGCGGTATTAAAAGCCCGCGTCCGCGCCATCCCAGAGGATGGCGAAGCCAATGCGGCACTTCAAAAGCTAATCGCCAAAAGCATAGGCATTCCATCGTCCCGCATTAGCGTTCAATCCGGCCATACTTCGCGGCTCAAAGTGCTGAAGATCGAGGGTGATGGAGAGACGATTGCCACAACACTCGCAGCTGTCATCAACGACAGGTGAGGCCACGCTTAAATTTTGCTAAGGGTAAGCTATGATCCGCATCGCGCCCGGCGCAGCCCTTGAAGAGGGCGACCTGATCGAAACCTTCGTCCGCGCCTCGGGGCCGGGCGGGCAGAACGTTAACAAGCTTTCCACCGCCGTTGAACTTCGGTTTGATATCCGCAATGCGGCTGCCATTGATGACGACATTAAAGAGCGCCTCGTCAAACTGGCCGGCCGACGACTGACCCTTGAAGGCGTCATCGTCATTTTTGCGCAAAAGCACCGGACGCAAGAGATGAACCGGTCGGATGCACGGGAAAGATTATTCGAACTCATCCGCCAAGCTGCCATACGGCCGATCCTTCGGCGACCAACGAGACCAACACTCGCCTCCAAGAAAAGGCGGGTTGAATCCAAGGTCCGGCGTGGGGGTATCAAAGGCTTGCGGGGCCGACCCTCCAGCGACGACTGATCGCCGCGTCATATTGCCCTAAGACCAAGGTCGCGGCTTATGCTGCATTGCGGAAGAGGGCGAATTTCGCTAGAACATCCGAGTTCCGGAAGCGTTTCATCCGCATTCCTCCCGCATCGAAAGTATTTCGTGATGGCTGACGTTAAATCCCGCCCTCTTTCGCCGCATTTGAGCATTTATAAGCCAACGATCACGATGACGATGTCCATCGTGCATCGCATTACCGGTATCGCCCTTTATGCGGGCACCGTTGTGTTGGCGATCTGGCTGATTGCTGCCGCCTCCGGCGCGCAAGCCTTTGCAACGGTGCAAGGCTTTATCGCGAGCCCGTTGGGCCGGATTATTCTGCTCGGCTACACGTGGGCGATCATCCATCACGCGCTTGGCGGCATTCGTCATTTCATCTGGGATACCGGCGCAGGCCTTGGCCCGGAGCGCATGGTGCTCGCGCGCCTGACCCTGATCGGTTCGCTGGTCATCACGGTTGGTCTTTGGCTATTCGGCTACGCGGTAAGGTAACACAACAATGAGCACTTTTTCCGCTATGAAAACACCCTTGAAGCATGTTCGCGGCCTTGGCTCTGCTCATTCGGGCACCGAACATTTTTGGCGTCAGCGCCTCACAGCGCTGGCCAATATTCCGCTCACCATCGGCTTTCTCTGCGTGGTCTATGCAACGCTCGGCAAGGACGCCGAAGCTGCGCGCGCTATTCTGGCCCGCCCGTTTGATGCCTTCATCATCGCGCTTTTCGTGATTTCCGGCGTCATCCATATGAAGATCGGCATGCAGGTGATCATCGAGGATTACATCCACGGCGAGGGTTCGAAAATCGTCGCTTTGGCACTTAACACCCTGTTTTCTATTGCGGCGGGCGCAGCGTGTGTCTTTGCCGTTCTCAAGCTGACGTTTGGAGCATTATGATGGCTACTTCCTCTCCGGCTCAAAACGGCAAGGCCTATGCGATTACGGACCACAGCTTCGACGTTGTTGTTGTTGGCGCTGGCGGCGCGGGACTTCGCGCGGCAGTCGGTTGCGCGCAAGCGGGCCTTCGCACGGCGTGCATTTCAAAAGTTTTCCCAACCCGCTCGCATACGGTTGCAGCGCAAGGCGGCATTTCCGCAGCGCTCGGCAATATGGGCCGCGATGACTGGCGCTGGCATATGTATGACACGGTCAAGGGCTCGGATTGGCTCGGCGACCAAGACGCGATTGAATATCTCTGCCGCAACGCACCGGAAGCCGTTTACGAGCTCGAGCATTGGGGCGTACCCTTTTCGCGTACCGAGGAAGGTAAAATATATCAGCGTCCTTTCGGCGGTATGACGACCGAATTCGGTAAAGGCACCGCGCAGCGCACTTGCGCGGCGGCTGACCGCACAGGCCACGCCATCTTGCATACGCTTTATGGCCAGGCGCTGCGCTCGAAGACCGAGTTTTTCATCGAGTATTTCGCACTCGACCTCATCATGGACGAGGAAGGCCGTTGTGTCGGCATTATGGCGCTTAAAATGGATGACGGTACAATCCACCGTTTCCGTGCCAAGGAAACCATTTTGGCAACCGGCGGTTATGGCCGCGCCTATTTTTCGGCCACTTCCGCGCATACCTGCACGGGTGACGGCAATGCCATGGTGCTCCGCGCTGGCCTGCCGCTGCAAGACATGGAATTCGTCCAGTTCCACCCGACCGGCATTTATGGCGCGGGCTGCCTGATCACCGAAGGTTCACGCGGTGAAGGCGGTTATCTCACCAACTCGGAAGGCGAGCGCTTCATGGAGCGTTACGCGCCATCGGCCAAGGACCTTGCCTCACGTGACGTGGTTTCGCGCGCGATGACAATGGAAATCCGCGAAGGCCGTGGCGTGGGCAAGCAAAGCGATCACATCTATCTGCATCTCGACCATCTCGACCCGAAGATTTTACACGAGCGTCTGCCGGGCATTTCCGAGAGCGCCAAGATTTTCGCGGGCGTTGATGTGACCAAGGAGCCAATTCCGGTTCTGCCGACCGTCCATTACAATATGGGCGGCATTCCAACGAATTTCCATGGCGAAGTGCTAACCAAGAAGAACGGCAATGCCGACACCATCGTCCCCGGTCTGATGGCGATTGGCGAGGCGGCTTGCGTCTCCGTTCATGGTGCAAACCGTTTGGGATCCAATTCGCTGATCGATCTCGTGGTGTTTGGCCGCGCTGCTGGTCAACGCGCCGCCGAGCTTGTTTCGCCCGGCGAAAAACAGCCGGAGCTTGCAGCCAATGCCGGTGAAGCCTCACTCGCTCGCCTTGATCGCTTCCGCTATGCCTCGGGCGGCACGAAGACCGCTGAATTGCGGTTAAAGATGCAAAAGACGATGCAAAACAATTGCGCCGTCTATCGCACCGGCGAAGTGCTGGAAGAAGGCCAGAAGCTGATCCACGACGTGTGGCAGGGCTCGGCCGACATTCAAGTCACCGATCGTTCGCTGATTTGGAACACGGATCTGTTGGAAACGCTCGAATTCGACAATCTGATTGTACAAGCCGTTTCCACGATGGATTCGGCTGCAAACCGGCAGGAAAGCCGCGGCGCCCATGCCCGCGAGGATTTCCCGAACCGCGACGATAAGGAATGGATGAAGCATACGCTGTCCTTCATCGACTCCGACAGCCAAAAAACCATCATCGATTATCGTCCGGTGCATACCTACACGATGTCGAATGATATCGAATATATCGCGCCAAAAGCGCGCGTGTATTGAGCCGATTGGGACGAAGGAAGCAAAACCATGGTTGAACTCACCCTCCCCAAGAACTCCCGTGTCATTGACGGCAAGGTTTGGCCAAAGCCAGCGAACGCCATTCATCTGACGGAATTCTGCATCTATCGCTATGATCCGGATGGCGAGAGCAATCCGCGTATGGACACCTATTATGTCGATCGCGACGATTGTGGCCCGATGGTGCTGGACGGCATCATCTGGATCAAATCAAAGATCGATCCGACACTGACCTTCCGCCGCTCGTGCCGCGAAGGCATTTGCGGTTCGTGCGCGATGAATATTGATGGTGCCAACACGCTGGCCTGCACCAAGGGCATGGACGAAGTAGCGCACCCGATCCGCATCTATCCACTGCCGCATATGCCAGTGATCAAAGATCTGGTGCCGGACCTCACGCATTTCTATTCGCAACATGCCTCGATTGAGCCCTGGCTTCACACCTCGACGCCGGCGCCTGAGAAAGAATGGAAGCAGTCGCATGAAGACCGCCAGAAGCTGGATGGCCTTTATGAGTGCATTCTCTGCGCGTGCTGCTCGACCTCCTGCCCAAGTTATTGGTGGAATGGCGACCGTTATTTAGGCCCCGCCGTGTTGCTGCAAGCCTATCGCTGGTTGATCGACAGCCGCGACGAAGCGACCGGTGAGCGTTTGGATAATCTCGAAGATCCGTTCCGGCTCTATCGCTGCCACACGATCATGAATTGCGCCAATACGTGTCCTAAGGGGTTGAACCCTGCGCGCGCGATTGCTGAGATCAAGAAGATGATGGTGGAGCGGCGGGTTTAACGGGCTCGTCCATCCGTCCTTGCGAGCGAAGGCGAAGCAATCTAGCTGATGTTATAATAAGAGCGCGGTGGCAACACGGCGCTCTTGTTGCATTTTGTAAGCTGGGTTGCTTCGCTTATCGCTCGCAATTGTGTGTTTGAAGTGTGTTAATTTGGAGGTGGGTGGGGACCGTTCGCAATGAGGTCTCGTACGACCGTCGTCATCTCGGTTCCCCACCCGGCTTCCCGACCGCTTGAATGGTAGGAAGGGTCTGACGCC
>CAIUPE010000042.1 GCA_903900975.1 uncultured Hyphomicrobiales bacterium
ACGCTCTCGGATGAAGGTTTTTTCATGAAGCAGAAAATGACACGTTTTCTGAACCATGAAAACCTAGAAAACCAATTGATTTTGCTCAGAAAAAATCACATGATCAATTCAAATCTACCCACTAAAATCCGCGAAGAGCCTGGAAAATTTAGGCTTTTTTTATCGAATATTCCATTTGATCAGCCACTTCGGTTAAAGCCGTAATATCTATCTTCCTGGCGCGTGGCTTCATCGATCTGATCGTCAGTCATGCGGTTCGCTAGAAGGTGCATATATTTGATTGCTCTCCGTTTGGCAGGTCCTGAGCGAAGCGTTGCTATAGCCAGATCGCACCATTTATAGGTTTCTATATCGTCGTGAGAGACGCCTTTTCCTTTGAAGTGTATCCGGCAAAGCGCACCATATGCTTCAAAATTACCTTTTTTTGCAGCTTCATTGAACCAATACCGTGCTTTTGAGTAACTCCTTCTTACACCCCGGCCATTATAATAGATCCATGCAAGCTTAACAGCGGACGACGAATAACCGAAAGCAGCGCCTTGTTGGTAAAGAGCGAAGGATTCTTTTCTTTTGCTATGACCAAATTTCTTCTCTTCATATAATTTGGCTAACCGATAAGTTGCCTCATATATGTTTTTTTTATCGCCAAGCCGTAAGACTTCTTCTGCCGCATGATAGTTGGGTTTCTGGTTTCTAGCCTCACAAAGGTAGTAATCTGCCAATCCGAAAATAGCTTCAGTGCTCCCCATTTCAATGGCGTATTTTGTAACTTGCTCAATTGATTTCTCTCGATGGATTGGTGCTTTTGGAAATCCATCAGCGGGATATTCGGGGGAAGGTTCCATATGATAACCGATCCTGCTGATCAGTTGCTCGTCAGAAGGGACATTTGGGTCAAATAATAAATCCGTCATTTGGTCCCAAGATGTATCTGAAATGATTTGAAACACTTCAGGATCTGCACCAACCTCATCGAGATAAGATGATAATTCTTGAACATCTTCGGGCTTTAGTGGGACATTTGTTTCATTTTTTTTGCATGGATTGAGTGTGAAATGGCCAGAATGCAAACCTACTTGTTTAAGATGACGCTCTACGGCGCCAATGGCGATCAAGGAGCAGGCTGAGTCACATTCAAAGCGGTCAATGCCTGTAAATGGATTGCCTGTAGCTACAATCGCACCGTGTTTATGTAATATACGGCCAACCTCCATGCCCACAACTCCGTTGCCGCCAAGCGATTCAAGATACACCATTGGCATTTTCGTATCTTGAGGCCAAAGCTTATCAAACCGGCGGAAGAACTAACTTTCCTCGTATCCTATATCGTTGAAGATAAAGATGAAGGGGAGGTTGCCTGTCTTAAGGCAGCGATCCAACAAATCCGAATCTCTGCAATTTTCTGGCAAAAGGACATAGGCCGAGGCCCGCTTTGATACGTGCTTTTCCTGAAATGATAACGAGGCAAATCTCGTTGCCAAGCGTCTCACGTGACAATACTTGCCCGGCATCTAACCGATACAGTTCAAACCCGACATAGGACCAGCCCGCAGACTGTGGCGTTACGGATAACACCCGACCATCACTATCAGGCTTTGAAGGGTGAACTAATAAATCGGTCAAGGTAAGTCCTCCTCATGCGCCCAAACAGGGCCTGTTTATGAAGCGCTTCACTCTTGATCGGTCAATCACGATGAAGACGAAGGCAGACAATGGATTGACGTCTATCATATAGCATCACCAGCCGTCGATTTTGTTTCCGCCTCCAGCAGTGCCGCTGAATAAAAATTCACACAGCACCGGTTTATCCGTCCATATCAGGTTGCATGCTTTGCTGTGCCTTGCCCGGGCGGCGACTAAATCCGGTAGATGCGTTCCGCGTTCAGCCGCCGGATCTTGTTACGATCATCGGGGGCGAGCCCTGCAATCGCCCTATCAAGGGCTGTTAGTATTGTTGTTGTGTTGGAAAATAAAAGATCGACCGGCAGGTTGGAGCCAAACATAATGCGGTCGGGGCCGAAGATTTTGATCACTTCTAACAAGAGCGGCACAGTATCGGCAAGGCTCCAACGCGGATGGCCGAGGCCAAAGCCGGATAGCTTGACGCTGACATTATCGGCGCGTGACAAATAGCGAAGCGCGCTCGACCACTGCATGAGCCCCTCAGTGCTTCGGTCGATCGGCATGCCGAAATGGTTCAGGATGATCTGTGTAGCCTTGAAATCCTGTGCCAATTCAAAGGCCATCGTCATTTGTGGCCAATAGAGTTGCAGGTCAAAGCTCATGCCCAGCATGGCCAGCGACGAAAAACCTTGCCGCCATGCTGCCTGTTCCATCAGGTCCGGGCGGGAAGCGACCCGCAAGTTCGGATTTTCATGCCAATTCAGAATCTGACGGATGCCCCGGACCCTTTGATGGGCGCTGTGCGCTGAAAGGATGGCGTCAATATCGGGCGATGACAGCTCGGCATAACCGACGATCGCGGTCGGCAATCCCGTCGTTTCAGCGAGATGCGAGAGCCAGATCGTTTCGCCGACAGGATCGTGGGGGTTCCATTCGTTCTGGACGTGAACTGTTTTTTCGATGCCCAATCCTGCGGTTTCGTTCTGGTAGTCGGCGGGCAGGAAATTGCGGCGTATCGGCGTAAGATCACCTTCGAGTTTATGCGGCTGGTCGGGTGATAGCCAAGGGTAGGAGTAGCGCCCGATATCTTGAAAATGCTGGTGGGCATCGACGATGTAGTCGTCATTGGCCATAGCCGACGCCTTTCGGTTATCGGCGGGGGCGCGTTAATTGGTCGGCCAAAACCGCCAAAATGACAACGCTTCCGGAGGCGACATATTGCCAGAAGGACGGCACGTTCACGAGCGTCAGCCCATTTTGGAGAGCACCCAATGTGATGGCTCCGACGAGTGAGCCGAAAGGATTGCCGACGCCGCCAAAAAGACTCGCTCCGCCGATGACCGCCGACCCGATTGCCTGTAGCTCGAAGCCTTGCCCGCCAATTGGTTCGGCCGCGCCGATGCGCGCAATCAGCACAAAGCCTGCAATGCTGGAGAGAAGCCCGGACAGTGTGTAAACGGTGACTTTGACGTTCTCGACGCTTACACCCGAGAGGCGCGCCGCCTCTTCATTGCCGCCTGTCGCGATAATCCGCTCGCCGAGGCCGGTGAAGGCAACCAGCACAAAAGCAAGACTGGCAATGGCGATTGCGAGTAAGACGGGGGTCGGGATGCCTGCAACTTGACCGGCGAAAATCGTGCGGAAAAGCGGTGGCAGGCCATAAATCGGTTGGCCGTTGGTGTAAATCAGAGCTGCGCCACGAAACACGCTGAGCGTGCCTAGTGTGAC
>CAIUPE010000043.1 GCA_903900975.1 uncultured Hyphomicrobiales bacterium
GAGAGCTTAACGCAATCTCAGCCACCTCAAAAGGTTACAGGAAGTTGCACTTCGAATTTGAATCTAGGTAATTAATTATATTTTAATTCGATAATTAGAGTGTTGAGCAAAGAACGAAATTTATGGGCTATTTTAACATGGATCACCGCGCTTCTAACAAGGTGGACCTGAGACAAAAACCCGATGCCATAAGTTTAAGCACCATCTAACCCATTGAAAATATTACCGCACAAGGTTAGAGGAAGATGGCTTGGTGTATCGCAATCACATTAATTCTAAATTTTAATTCTCCGCGATGAATGTTCTACGTCATCCGTCTGAACGGGTTGGCTGATACTCGATTCAATTTTCAAACGATCAAACCGCATCCACGAATTCCGCGCCGGTTTTAGCTCCCGTAATATAGGAGACGACATCTTCCCCGGTCGTTTCTTCTTTGCGAAGATTGGCAACGATCCGGCCGCGTCGGAAGACGATAATCCGATCAACGAGATCGAACACTTGCCGCATATTGTGTGAAATCAAAATCAATGGTTCACCATTTGCTTTGAGCGTGCGGATGATATTTTCGACCTGCAAGGTTTCTTGCACGCCCAAGGCGGCGGTTGGTTCGTCCATGATAATCAGTTTGGAAGCAAAGGTTGCGGTGCGGGCAATGGCTACGCATTGGCGTTGGCCACCCGACATGTTGCGGATCATATTGCTGATGTCAGGAATTTTAACCGCTGTGCGCTTTAATGCTGCTTCCGTAGCGGTGCGCATGCCTTTAAAATCGAGGATAGAGAACGGGCCAAGGTTGAATAGAATTTTTTCGCGCCCGAGAAAGAGGTTCGAAGGTACATCGAGATCATCCGCGAGGGCGAGATTTTGGAAGACGGTTTCGATGCCTGCTTCTCGCGCATCAATAGGGCTGCTGAATACGGATTCCTTTCCGTGGAATACAATTCTTCCACGGGTTGGCTGCTCAACGCCGGTCAATTGGCGAACAAACGTGGATTTTCCTGCTCCGTTGTCGCCCATAATGGCAACATGTTCGCCCTTACGAAGCTCGAAATCGACATTGTCGAGCGCATGAACGCCGCCATAATATTTGGTTAGGCCTTCAATTTTGAGAATTATATCATTCATCGCTCAACCTCTCAGGCTGCGGCTGCGTTGACGCCATTGATCGAGAACCACAGCGCCGACAATGATCGCGCCTTTGACCATTTCTTGGTAATAGGCATCGAGGCGCATAAAAGTGAAGCCTGAAATAATCACCCCGAAAATCAAGGCTCCAAGCACGGTTCCGATGATGGAGCCTCTGCCGCCAGAGAGTGAGACGCCTCCGATGACGGCCATTGCGATGGCATCAAGTTCATACATCACTCCCATGCCCGATTGTGCCGTCAGATTTTTCGACGACACGACAACGGCGGCAAGCGCTGCGAGGCAAGCTGCAATCGTATAAACCAGAATACGATGATTTTCGACTTTGATGCCGGATACCCGGGCCGCTTCTTCATTCGATCCTATGGCATAAGAATGCTTGCCGTATTTCGTATACGTCATAATGAGATGAAAGAGCACGGCGATCGAAATGAAAATCACCACCGGCATCATGCCTGAACCGATTTTTGTATAGGCCTCTGTCGGAAAAGAAATAGGCTTACCTTTTGTGACCCATTTCGAAATACCGCGCGCGGTCACCATCATGCCGAGCGTCGCGATGAACGGCGGAATACGCGTATAGGCAATAAGCGCCCCATTGATCACGCCGGCGAATACTCCGCACGCTAACGCAATGATGAGAGGAACGAGAACGGGCAGATCAAGCCATTCAGCATCTTTGAAAACCGCTGTTGGATTAGGATTTCCGTTAACCGTCGAGACTTGCGCAAAAGACATGGCGATCATGGCTGTCGCACCGACAATTGATCCTGATGAGAGATCGATACCGCCGGCAATGATCACTTGCGTTACGCCTACAGCGATGATGCCGACAATCGAGACTTGCAAAATGATGATCTGGAGCCGCTGCTCATTGAATAGACCCGTTACATCCGTTCGCGTATTGAACAGGAAACTGTCACCCATAAACACGCGGCCGAGAATTTCAAATGTCGCAATGATGACGATCAGCGCGATGAGAACATTCAGCTCAGGGAATTTCGATTTCAAAGACCGCTCGGACCCGTGCGAAATTGGCCTTGCTTGAGTATCTGCCACTGGTCGTTACCTCCCCATTCTTCGTCATAACTGCGGCGATGAATGCCGTCTATTTGTCTATTTAGTCGTTCCATTATGTGAACAACGCAGCAGCGCCCACAATAGATAGATGGATATATAAAAATCGGGAGCGCCAGATGTGCGACGCTCCCGACCAGTTGGTCTCAGGGAGCTGAGATAATTAGTTCTTCTTGATAAAGTCCGCCATGTTGGCAGGCGTTACAAGCTTGAACGGAACATATACTTTACGATCAACCTTTTCGCCCTTGGCAAGCTTCAAAGCGGCATCAAGCGCACCAGCACCCTGTCCGGCGGCATCTTGGAACACGGTGACCGAGAGGTCGCCGCCCTTCATGGAAGCAAGCGCGTCTTGCGTGGCATCGACGCCGCCGACAACAACGGTCTTAAGGTCAACTTTGGCAGCCTTCAGAGCCTGAATGGCACCGATGGCGCTTTCGTCGTTGTTGGCGATCACGCCATCAAATTTTTTGCCGCTCGAGAGCCAATTCGTCATCAGGTTTTGGGCTTCGTCGCGGTTCCAATTCGAAGTCTGCTTGTCGATGATCTTGATGAAGTTGCAATCCGGTGTTGCGATCACGTCTTCAATGTCCTTCGTGCGCTGCACGGCGGCCTGATTGGAAAGCTCGCCCATGATCACATAGACATTGGCTTCCTTCTTTCCGGCCGCTTTGAAGATGCGGCAAACTTCTTTGGTTTCAAGTGTGCCGGAATCAGCTTCGTTCGAAGCAACGAAGGCCTGGTTGGCGGGAAGAGTATCCACATTGATTGGCTGACGGTTGACATAAACCAATGGCTTTTTGCCGGCGGCAGCGGCATCCGTCATCGCTTGGGTGGCCGACGTATCGACCGGGTTGACGATGATGGCATCAACGCCAGAAGCTACAAAATTCTTGATTTGGTCGAGCTGCTTGGCCACATCATTACCAGCATCTTCAACTTGAATTTCAACGCCGGGCATGCCCTTGGCTTGTGCAATCATGCCGTTGCGGAGAACGGTTAGAAAGTTGTCGTCGAACTTCGCCATCGAGACGCCGATTTTTGCCGCCATTGCCGAGGACGACATGATCGCGGTCATCGCAACGGCCGCTACAAATACATATTTCTTCATTGTACTTTTCCTCCAGTTGCTAGGTGCCCAGTCCACCTTCGTTTCTTTTTCTGGGATACCCCAGTCGGGGTTATTCATTCAGCCGCCAAGTGCCGGTTGATGAAATCGATGCTTGCAGCAAGTTTTGCGCGTAGGTCCGGATCTGTTTGAACCGAGGTCGAAAAAGGCTCGAACGACACCGTTCCACGATAACCGCTTGCGAGTAAGGATGAGAGTTGTGCGAGGTTTCCCAACCGGTCTGCCTCATCGACCAAGACGCGATGAGCATCCAGCATGGCGCTGATGCCGATCGTTGAATCAGTGACGCCCGATATATGGACAAGTCCGGTTTGTGTTGGGAAAAAATCGCGCTCACCTGCCAGAAAATGATGAAACGTGTCGTGAACCAGCTTGAACCGATCCGAAAGATTCAAAGCATTGATCGCCTCAACCGCTTCCTTTTTTGACCGGAGCGAGCAAACCTCGAAGCCGAGCGGTTCGACAAGGCCGGTCAGGCCATGAGCTGATAAAATTGGAGCGAGTTCACGCAAGGAGTTACGAAGATTTCCTTGACGTTCACCATTGGCACGCCCGCTCCCGTCATTGACGGGCACGAGCACAAGGGCCCTTGCGCCACATCGTTCGGCATAATCCGCCAAGGATTCAGCTTCGTCGGCCCGTTCTGGCGTCCATTCATTAAAGCGCTGCAACGCATTGATCGATAGGATCTCAATGCCTGCCGCCTGGGAAGCTGATCGGATGCTTTCAGGCGATGTGCCATCGAGGATGGCTTGTCCATCAATATCATTTCGGATTTCGACGTGATTGAGGTCAAGCGAGCGTGTGAGTGCAAAAAACGCCTCAATATTTTGATCGGGTGCCGTAATGTGATTAATTGCGAATGTCGGCCTACGTAATGGCATGAGCCCTTGATCCCCCCACATCGATCCTTGAAGCAGGATTTTTGATCCCTGCCTTGGTTGACCAAGTGTTGAGCGAAAAATGGCGGGCGAGCAACGGTAATCACTGCTGATTTTATTTCATTTATGATAGAAACGATTGCGTAAATGATAGTTTACTATCATTCTAAAGGCTTGGCTGCGTCCGATTCAAATGTTTTCCGAAATATAAAAATCAATCGGTAAAAAGGTCTGCCCGGGAACTGAATCGGCCTCATTTCCGAGCGATTTTGCCATCAAAATCAACAACTCCTGAGCCAATTGAGCCAAGGGAGTCCCGATCACAGCCGTGACAATATTGTCGGCGAGGGCAGGGCGGGAATCGGGCGTTAACTCGTTGCAAACGACAGCCACTTTGTTGGCCATGTTTTCTTCCCGCAGCGCATTGATTGTACCTTCCATACCGCCGCCCGCGACATAAATGCCGACAAGGTCGGGATATCGCTGTAAGAGATCAAGCGTTGCTTCATAGGCAATG
The DNA here is from genome assembly GCA_903900975.1 of uncultured Hyphomicrobiales bacterium. Lineage (GTDB taxonomy): Bacteria > Pseudomonadota > Alphaproteobacteria > Rhizobiales > Beijerinckiaceae > CAIUPE01. Next base: position 4,754 of record CAIUPE010000043.1, read on the forward strand.
CTGCGGGCCTCCAAATTCACCAAGGTTTCGAGCATTGTGAATTCAGGCGCATTTTCGCGGAAATAGCTACGAAATCCGGTTTCGCGTAGCTCGTGTCCTTGAAAGCGATGACTCCCCACGCTGATGGCAACGCGGCCCGGCGTTTTTGCCGTTCTTGCAATTACCCAGGCCGCCATGCGTCCAGCCCGGCGATTGTTCAAGCCAATGTAGCCTTGCCGAATACCAGGCGCGATATCCGACAACAGGGCGAAAACAGGAATTCCGCGGGCTTTCAACTCGGCCACCGCCTCCGATATCGTTGGGTGATCGATGGTAGTAACCGCAATGGCTTGGACTTTTTTGGCCATTGCCATGAGGTGGGTAACAACTTCGGCGGGCCGTTGCGACGGCAGAAATTCAATCAGAGAATTAATCTGGGCAAAGGATGATTGACCCACCGCTCCTTCTAGGGCCTTGCCAAAATTCTGATAAAAAGGCTGGTTCGGCCGTTGCAGCAAAAAGCCAAAGCGATAGGTAGGCAAGCTTTTGATCAGGCGTTGCTGGATCAGTCCTGTGGCATGAAATCCCAAGGTTGCAGCGGCGTCATAGACCGCGCGAGCCGTTTCGTCACGGACTGGATGTCGACCATTCAGCACACGATCCACTGTCGCAACGCTAACAAGTGCCCGCGCGGCAATGTCCTTAATCGTCGGACGGCGTGCCATGGTTGAAAGTTCCTTCCGATGTTATCATTGACGATCAGTTGTATGAAATAATTAAGCAATGATTTGATAGAAAATGCAAGATTACATCAGACCGATATTGAGCCTTACGAAAACACCCGATACGATCCCTAAAAATGGAGAACCAACGGGGTTCGGAACGTTTCAAAAGGCGATGTTTCCCATGAATAAACATGTCAGCACCCCATCCGTGCACTTCCCTCGGGATTACAGCCTCACCGGCCCGCTCAACAAGCAGGCGGTCGAAATCGGGCTTGCCAATGCCGAGTGGTACAAGACCGATATTCCGCGAGCCCGAATGAAAGAGCTTATGAAGCGCTCGGATGGGCCGGCCACGCGTGATACTTTGCTATGGTTCGGTTTAATGAGTCTGACGGCAGCGATCGGCAGTTATCTATGGCCTACTTTCTGGTGTGCACCATTCTTCTTGATCTACGGCGTCCTCTATGGCTCGGCGAGCGACAGCCGTTGGCATGAATGCAGTCATGGTACGGCTTTTAAAACGCCTTGGAAAAATGATGCGGTCTATCAAATCGCCTGCTTTATGATTGCTCGTAATCCGATTATTTGGCGCTGGAGTCACTCGCGCCATCATACCGATACGATCATTGTAGGCCGTGATCCCGAGATTGCGGCTATGCGCCCACCCGATCTTATTCGCTTGGCGCTCAATGTGTTTGGCTTGATCGACTTCCCAATCGCTCTTCTAGCTATGCTGCGCTATTCAGCAGGCTATCTGAATGACGAAGAAAAGGATTTCGTGCCCGCATCCGAAACTTCCAAAGTGTTCAGGGTGGCGAGGATCTGGACGTTGATTTATGCAGCAACGATTGCCGCTTGCTTTTACTGGGGCACCATCCTGCCTTTGATGATCATCGGCTTGCCCCGTTTATATGGGGCGTGGCATCATATTTTATGCGGCTTAACCCAGCATGTTGGCTTGGCGGAAGACGTACTGGACCATCGCCTCAACTGCCGCACGGTCTATATGAATCCGTTCAGCCGTTTTATCTATTGGAACATGAATTATCACGTCGAGCATCATATGTTCCCGATGGTGCCGTATCATGCCTTACCGGAACTCCACAAAGAAATGCTGCCCGATTGTCCTAAACCCTATGCCAGTTTTGCCGACGCCTATCGGGAAATCTTACCGACGATGGTCCAGCAACTCCGTGACCCGACCTATTTCGTGCATCGCGAATTACCGTCCACGGCACACCCATTCAAACCCGCGCCCGCTGCCGGGCAATTATAATTTTTGATCCATCTGAGGGAGACTAACATTCAATGGCCGAGTGGATTAAAGCCTGTGCGACTGACGATATAGAGGACGAAGACGTCGTTCGTTTCGATCATGGCGGACAGACCTTTGCGCTCTATCGCAAGGACGATGCATATTTTGCGACAGCTGGGCTGTGTACGCACGAAAATGTCCATCTCGCGGATGGTCTTGTTATGGATTATGTTATCGAATGTCCAAAGCATAATGGACGGTTCGATTATCGTACAGGAGCTGCGAAGGGTGCGCCCGTCTGCATCAATCTGAAAACATACGCCGTCAAGATTGAGGGCGACGACCTTTATATCGAAATTGGCTGAATAGTGATAACCATAAGAAAGAACGACAATGACGATTAATTTTGGACTATTGGGCGCAGGCCGTATCGGCAAAACGCATGCAACCGCGCTTCTCGGCATTCCCGGAACAAAACTTGCCGCCGTGTTTGACCCCGTCGATGCCGCCGCCGAGCATATTGTCGCAATGTCGGGCGCGCGTCGTGCAAGTGTTGAAGAGATTTTGGCCGATAAGGCCATCCACGCCGTTTTGATCTGCACGCCAACCGATATGCATGCGGACCAGATTGAATTGGCAGCACGCGCCGGCAAGGCGATCTTTTGCGAAAAGCCTGTCGATCTCTCGGCTGAGCGCGTCCGCGCCTGCTTGAAAGTTGTTGAAGAGACGAAGGCCAAGTTGATGATTGGCTTTAACCGTCGGTTTGATCCGAACTTCGCTGCCGTTCGTGCGCAGATCGATGCAGGTGCCATCGGCAATGTCGAGCTTGTGCAAATCACCTCGCGGGATCCGGGCCCGCCTCCGGTTGATTATGTCAAGCGTTCGGGCGGCTTGTTTCGCGACATGATGATTCACGATTTCGACATGGCCCGCTTCCTCTTGAATGATGAGATCATCGCCGTTTCAGCGGCTGGTTCCGTGCAGGTCGATGCGGCGATTGGTGCAGCCGGTGATGTGGACACCGCCTCTGCAACGCTGCGGACCAAATCCGGCAAGATTGCGGTCATCACCAATTCGCGTCGCGCAACCTATGGCTATGATCAACGGATTGAAGCACATGGCTCGAAGGGCGCAGTGAGTGCGGCCAATGTCCACAACAATACGGTGACGTTGGCCAATAAAGAAGGCTATCACGATACGCCTTTGCTTGACTTCTTCATGGAGCGTTATGCGGTTGCCTATCGCACCGAATTGCAAAGCTTTGTCAAAGCCATCGAGAGCAATGCCGTGATTTCACCAACGGGACTTGATGGACTGAAGGCATTAGAGCTTGCCGATGCAGCGGTTCAATCCATGCAAACAGGGATGGAAGTCAAAGTTTCCGTTTAAGCGTGAACCGACGAGAGCAAAGCGATTAAAAGGCGGGCATCATGTCCGCCTTTTTGCCATAGGGTGAGGAAACGCTATGAATCGAGTAGCCATTATAGGGGCGGGAGAGTGCGGCGTGCGTGCAGCCCTTGCTTTGCGCGAGCACGGCTTTGAAGGAAGCATTGATCTGATCAATGCTGAGCGCCACACACCCTATGAGCGGCCGCCATTGTCCAAACCGAATACGGATGGCGTGTCGTTAAAGACCATTTCGGGTGCCGCCGATTTAGCGCAAAAACAGATTACCCATCATTGCGGCATCGAAGCCCAATCGATTGACCGGAACCTGCAACAAGTCAGGCTCTCGAACGATGAGGTAATTTCTTATGACCGCTTGCTCCTCGCGACAGGCGCAAAGCCAAGACCTTTTTTGGTTGGAAGCACGGTTGTTCCAAACCTCCATTATCTCCGCACTTATGACGATGCGATACGGATTTCTGATCAACTGGTTCAAAGCCGTCGAGTGACCATCATTGGTGGCGGATTTATCGGCCTAGAATTGGCCGTTCAAGCCCGGTTGACGGATGCTCATGTCACCTTGATTGAAGCCGCACCACGATTGCTGGGCCGCGCGGTTCCGTCTGATATAGCGTCCCTTATCGAAGCGCGTCATCGCGCTGAAGGCGTCGAGGTGATCTGCGGTGCAGGCATCACCGACATGAGTGCCAACGGAACGATAACACTCCAAGGGGGTAAAGCGATTGAAAGTGATCTTATCGTCGCGGGCATCGGCTCGCTTCCGGTTACCGATATCGCGGCAGCGGCCGGCTTAATTCTGGATAATGGAATCGCGGTCGATGGCCAATTAAGGACGTCCGATCCGTTGATTTTTGCGGCAGGAGACTGCTGCTCGTTTCCGCACCCGTTGTATGACGGCAAACGGATCCGGATCGAGAGCTGGCGCGCCGCGCAAGAGCAAGGCGAGCATGCGGCACGCGCGATGCTTGGCCCGGTAGATGATTATCAATCGGTGCCGTGGTTCTGGTCGGATCAATATGAATTAGGCCTTCAGATTGCCGGTCTATCGACCGATGCCTCCCACACAATACGACGCGATATAGGCGAGAATTGTTTTATCCTCTTCCATCTTGCCAGCGATGGTCGTCTCCTGGCTGCAAGCGGCATCGGCCCGGGAAACAGTGTGGCGCGTGACATAAGGCTTGCCGAAATGCTGATCGCCAAGCGCGCCCATCCCGATCCGGACGCACTTGGTGATCCTGCAACCAAATTGAAAAGCCTTTTAACTGCTTAATGCGGCAGTGATTTAAGAAAGGCTTCGAACTCGGCATCGGCAATGGGGACAAGGTGTTGTTCTTCGGGATAAAGGCCTTGTTCGACATCGCGGCGAAACTCACTGAACGCTGCAATTCGCTCTTGTTGCAGGCGGTCATATTCCGCCCGAAAATTACGATAGGTCTTGGCGTGACGCGGCTTGTGTCCACGCGTAAAACCCAGCACATCTTCCGAAAAAAGATACTGGGCGTCGCCACCTGTTCCGGCACCCATTGAGAGTAAAATGAGCGAGGTATGTTTGGCGATTTCTGCTGTGACTTTTCCTGGCACAACTTCGATTTCGGCACCAATGGCTCCTGCCGTCTCAAGGGCTTTGCATTGGTTATAAACCAGCATCGCCGTATCAGCAGTTTTACCGACGGCTTTGAAGCCGCCCGTCCATGTTGCTCGAGACGGAATTAAGCCAACATGGCCTACGACCGGAACGCCTTCTGCCGATAGCTTCGAGATTGTATCAAGGCTACCAGCGCAGTAAAAAGCATCGCCGCCCGTTTTAATACCCGCGAAGGCAGCGCGCAAATAATCCTCGTAGGTCGCAAGTTCCCCATAGAGAAGACCAACCTGAACAAAGCAATCACCAGCCGCTTCGCGCATTTCGGGGGTCCAACGAGGGGCGATGATCGAGAGAAGGTCGATGCCTGCGGCAGCCGCTGCCGCTGCTTCATCTGGGCTTTCGACAAATAACATGGTCATTTGGCGCTTACCCTTTTGGGCGCGAAGATCAGCGACCGTCATCCGCTTATTTTTCATCGTATTTCCTCTACTTACCTTTGAAATAGTCCAAGGACGATAAGGGCATTATCGTCATCAGACCTTCTTCACATGAGAGGCTATCGTTTGAGGCCGCGCGTCTCAATCGTCCCGTTTCATTATCTTGCAAATGATTGCATTTACGAAGATCCTAGGCCCTATAGGCGAGCATGATATCGTTTGGGTGCCGCTGGATCAGATGACGCAATGAGTTGAGGTTCACGCTGCCGACAAATCATCCGGAAAAAGCGTAGAGATGGCGTGGTCATACGAACTAATCGTTAAAAATCGAATGCCGGCTTACTCGCTACTCGCATTCGTTGCAGCGCAAACTGCCTGTCATTCAAATCTTAGTAATTGCGCAGGCAAATTGTGAGCTTCTACCACGCGAGCGCATCTGTTGATCGGGCGCGATGGCCCGGGGCTTTTAAGCCTAAGCCAATTGCGATTCCAACCCAAATGTTGAACCGATCACCATAGAAAAACCCTCCTCCAATGATCGGAGGAGGGTAAGTTAAGCCGGACGATTGTTTGTCCGGTTGAGATATCAATCGTAAAGAACAGCTGCGATCTTTGGATCGTTCATGTTGGTCTTGTCGTACCAGTAGAAACCGGTGTCGATGATCTTCGGGAGCTTCTCACCCTTCATAGCTGTTAATTTCCATGCAAAAGTGAGCCGGGTTTTCCATTGAGAAGTGAGCCACCTCTGAGTTATGCTCTGCGGGTTATGCCGGGGCCAAGACATTGCTGGGCTCCTTCCTTTTTCGGGCTGCAACGGCCGAACTTGCCTTGAAGCGGAAGCTATCGTTTCCTGTCTCCAAGATGTGGCAACGGTGGGTAATTATAATCTGGCGTTGTAAATTGCGGCTCAATCGTGCCAAAGCATCCGCTGGCACGATTCCAAATGTCTCAATCCGGAACACCCGCACTCGTTCTGCATCATCAATCATCATCCCTGCCAAAGCCGACATGAGTTTTGCGCCAGTGCGGATACCGACGCGTACAAGATCGAGCCTGCCGGCATCCCAGTAAGTCTGGATAGTCGGATCGGAATGGATATTGCCCCCGCTTTGGAACTCGATCGCTTCGCATGATAGGCGCATTGCATCCGCATCTAGCTAGAATTGGCGGCCATTGAGCCCCGCGACAGAAACGGCCCCGCGCGCCCCATGGCCGCGATCCCGATCTTCATCCAGTCTTCGGCCATCATGCAAATCGGCGAAAAGCTCAATTAGGAGTTCATTGCCGCCCCGCAATGCCCCGAGCGCAAGCCCATGATGGCGAACCCGCGATCAATGACGAAACCTGTGGATGAAGTGCCAATCGAGAACAAACTGCTTTTGGATATAGGCAAGCAAGATTGGGCGATCAAAATTTGGCGACTTCATAAAAAGCTCCTCATCCCCTAGCGTTGGCGTAACAGTTTCTGACAGCTCAGGGACTTACTCAATTTGTCCGGACACTCCCCATCCCACAAGTGACAGAAGCGGACCCGATATGGCCATTTCACTCGAATTTATCGATTTCATTGTTCCCATAAACGTAATTAAAGCCAAATACCCCAGCGGATGGGACAAATGCCTACTCGATCACCAAGCGGCAATTGGCCGCCGCATCTGGTTCGATGACCATCTTTTCCGTGATGGCGCGATGAATTTGATGGATATCGACCATCTCATCGAACATTGGGAAAGCCTCGGCTTTATTGGCCCGACGATGACCAAAGGCCAAGTCGTCAAATGGAACGATTTCTGTGTAGGACAAAATATGTTTCGCAATCCGGCTCTCATCTGCGACTGGATTTCTTATGATCACAAAAGCCAGGGAGCCTATTTGAAAGGAACGCCGCCCGGCATCCTTGTCGGACGCGGACGGCATTAGCGTGAACCAAGCCCACAGTTGCAAATCGTCTGGTTGCCGTAGGTCCGTGATCATCCGTGCATTGAACTTGGGCATGGCCGACTTAAGCCGAATGAAACGGTTGGATGAATTTCCCGTTTGCAATAACCGATATATTCGTGTAGTAAATTTTACATGACCCACGCCCAAACCGCCCTTTCGATTCGCCTTTCCACCCTCCGCCTGAGCCACGGCCAAGCGATGCGGGTGATTGCGGATACGCGCCTGATGGAAAGCATATCGTCCACGGCGCTTGATGCGATGATCAAGAAGTTGCGTCGGGAGGGTGTTCCATTCGGCGCTGATGAGCTGGTCAAGGATACTTATGCGGAGATGGCATACGGCTACGCCCATTTGATCGAACTGGCTGTAGCGATGAAGATGCAGTCGGATGGCTTGGCCTTCCGGCATGTTGTGTCGTTGCTGACCTCGCACCGGTCAGTGTTGCGTGGGTTTTATCGGGATGCGTTGCTTGAGGCCTCAACCGGTCGCGGCACTGTTCGGATCCTCCAGAACCCGTCTCCCTGCGAAGGAGAGACCATAAACACAGCGCTTTCGGGATTATATCTCGATTTCAGGGCCGTTAACAGCAACGGCATACTGGGAAGCCCAGGGCCGGAACTTCTCGGACCGTGGCAGGCCCTCGAACGGCAGATGGGCAGGTATGACGGCCTCTACCCTTATCCGTTGATCATGCTGAGCCAGATTTGCGAGCGCGTTCTAAGGATCGCCGAAGCCACCCCTCTCGTCAAACGCGGCCGTAAGGCCTGAACAGGAGACAGAACCATGTCGAACAGTGCGGATTTCAAAATCGATACAAATGTAATGATTAAAGGTGAAAGCGGGTCCGTTCCCTTTTCTCGGCAAACGCCCCACCCGGCACTGATGCAACTGGCCAGAGCATTGGGCGTTCAGGCAGGTCGTCATTTTCAAAAATACAGATATGCGGGCCTTGGGAAGATCGCTTTGATACAGCATCAAATGGATTTTGATGCAAAGGGCATTGGAGGATTTTAAATTAATATAAAAATCACATACATCACATTTTTTATGATTAAATAATATTTATTGTTAATTTAATACTATCTGTTACTAAGTTCACTTGCAACTTTGTTACTGACAACGGTCCATTATTGCACTATATACTTCGCTCAAGGAGACGCTCATGACATATCTTCCCGCTACCCACAACGGCCCAATTGCCCCGGATCCCAAGGCTGGACAGGCTTTGTCGGCTTCGTGGGTGCCGTTGGTCTCGGGAATCGCCGACCGTTATCAGCGATCCTTCATGAACCAGTTAGGGCTCTATTGCTCCTCGGTCGGGATTGAGCCGATGGAGGTTTGCGATAAGGTTTTGGCTGATTTTGAGGCTCATTCTTTCGCAACAGGTAAGACACCATCACGCGCCAAGCAGCTCCGCCGGGATGTCACCAAAGCCTGGAACGGCTTGAGTCCGGTTTGCGAAGGGTGGCCCGGTTTGCAGCTCGATTTGTTGGATAGCCGCCAAAACCAGTCCATTGCTCCCGAAGAGTTGCCAGTGAGCTTTTTGGTGGATGCGAAGGCCTTTATTGATCGTACGGGCGGCAACGGGCTGTTTGACACACGC
>CAIUPE010000044.1 GCA_903900975.1 uncultured Hyphomicrobiales bacterium
CAATTTATTCATTTTATCATCCAATGTTATAATTTTTAATTTACTTTCATTTTTAAATTTGTGAACTAAACCAACTTGTAAAAAAATAGAATAAAAATTTAGTAGATTGACAACTCAAACTATAATATTTCCGTGTATTATAGTTTGAGTTGCAATTCTTAACGCATACTTAATATCGATAATGATCCGGCTTAAAGGGACCGGACTTAGATAAACCCAGATAGTCGGCCTGCTTTTCCGTTAAATTAGTTAGTTTTACACCAATTTTTTTAAGATGGAGCGCTGCAACTTTCTCATCAAGATGCTTTGGAAGTGTATAGACCTTTTTTTCATATTGCCCTGGCTTGGTCCACAATTCAATTTGTGCCAGTGTCTGATTTGTAAATGAAGCTGACATAACAAATGATGGATGCCCTGTGGCATTCCCTAAATTCACCAGCCGTCCTTCTGAAAGCACAATCAGCCGCTTACGATCTGGAAATTCAATTTCGTCGACTTGAGGCTTGACATTGTGCCACTTGAGATTTTTTAGAGCTGAAATTTGTATTTCACTGTCAAAATGGCCAATATTACATACGATTGCTCTGTCTTTCATATCACGCATGTGATCGATCGTAATAACGTCGACATTGCCGGTTGCGGTTACAAAAATGTCGGCACGGCGAACTGCGTCTTCCATGGTAGTAACTTCGTAGCCTTCCATAGCAGCTTGCAAAGCACAAATCGGATCAATCTCAGAAACCAATACGCGACATCCGGCGTTACGCAATGAGGCAGCTGACCCCTTCCCAACATCGCCAAATCCAGCCACCATGGCCACTTTTCCAGCCATCATTACGTCTGTACCTCGGCGGATCCCATCCACCAAAGATTCACGGCAACCGTATAAATTATCGAATTTTGACTTTGTAACTGAGTCATTCACATTGATCGCTGGAAATAATAATTTTCCCTCGCTAGCCATTAAATACAATCGATGAACACCCGTTGTCGTCTCTTCAGTTACACCACGAATATTAGCACCATTGCGGCTATACCACCCAGGATTAGCTTGGATCCGCCTTTTAATCGAAGCGAATAATACTTCTTCTTCTTCATTTCCAGCATGATCTAGAAAGCCAATATCACCTGCTTCTGCACGCATTCCGAGATGAATCAACATCGTCGCGTCGCCGCCGTCGTCTAAGATCATATTTGGCGTGCCACCATCGGCCCATTCAAATATTCGATGAGTATATTCCCAATAGTCCTCTAAACTTTCGCCCTTTATTGCAAAAACAGGTGTGCCTGTAACAGCTATGGCGGCCGCAGCATGATCTTGCGTCGAATATATATTGCACGATGCCCACCTTACATCGGCGCCGAGCTCCTTCAAAGTTTCAATTAGCACGCCAGTCTGAATGGTCATATGCAACGAGCCAGCGATCCGCGCGCCCTTTAAGGGCTTAGTCGCACCAAACTCAGCCCGGGTGGACATTAAACCGGGCATCTCAGTTTCTGCAATCGAGAGCTCCTTTCGTCCCCAGTCGGCTAACCCAAGGTCTGCAATACGATAATCATTAAAATCAGCGGTCATGGAAATCCTAACTAATTGAGTGGGGTCATTATTCTAGTCGGTACACTCGGCTGTAAAGTTGATACCAAGCGGAACCAACATATGCAATTACATATAAAGAAATCCTTATATGTATAACGAACTAACTATTCATCTTCACCAAAGCGATTGGCAACTAATGTGACGAGAGCATCAAGAGCGCGTTCCGCGTCGGGGCCCTGGGCGGAAAGAATAAGCTTTGAACCGATGCTAGCACCAAGCGTAAGAATTCCCATTATCGAGGTTCCCCCTACAGTCTCACCAGAGCGAGTCACTGATATTTGCGCATCAAACTGATCTACGCATTGAACAAACTTGGCTGTTGCGCGCGCATGAAGCCCCTTCCTATTAATTATTTCCACCTCACGAATCGAGATTTCTCCAGCCATTATTAGACACCTGTTCGCAAAATAGATTTCAGATATATTTATTTTCCAACAAGCACTTGGCTTGCAATATTAATATATTTGCGACCGGCATCCTGAGCCTGACCTACAGCACGTTGAAGGTCACAATCCGATCTTACGCTGGCCAATTTTATTAACATTGGCAGATTAACTCCCGCAATAACTTCCGTTTGGCCATTACCCATCACCGATATTGCCAAGTTTGATGGCGTACCGCCAAACATGTCGGTCAACACCACAACCCCCTCACCACTATCGACATCGGCCACGGCGTTAACAATTTCGGTGCGTCGAACATCTAAATCATCATCGGGCCCGATCGTGACTGTTATAATTTGCTCTTGTCGCCCCACCACATGCTCCAGCGCCGCAAGAAATTCTAGCGCCAATTTTCCATGCGATACAATTACCATGCCAATCATCGAAAAAATCCACTAAAAGTCACATTTAATTGCACGAAATCCTCCAATGGCCAAAAATTTGATGATATTTCAAAAATGCCGCGACACGTTAACCTTGGAATCTAATACTACTCACACCGATAACGGCCAATATATCCTCTGCACCGTGAACAGTCACCTCTATCTGTCGACAGAGAACCCCCAAAAATTCTGCAAATGATTCTGAGTAGGCTTGAATCCTACAGTTCAATTCAGGCCTACAATGAACAATCATGCGGACAACGGTCTTTTCTTCGAACTTTGTGTTCGCAATACCAACACCTCTAATTTCGATTTTTCCAGAAATTCTTGGATGGAAGCTTGCAATGAGCCTCCCGCCTAGTGTAGCGACGCATATTCGATCGTCACCGACTAATCGACAAAAATGACCATTATTTTGGGCAATATCAATAAGCCTACGCGTCAAGGTAGATTTTCCACTACCCGAATTACCACATATCAGAACACCCACATCGCCTATAATTAAACAATTGGCATGGATGGTGTTTATTCTTTGAATATTCATGATATCTCAATTATCGGCAAAGAGATTATGAAGCGTGCACCGATCGGTTCAGTTCCGGGCGGCTCCGGATATCGATTCTCTGCCCAAATAACACCGCGATGGGCTGATATAATTTGGCGAGAAATCGATAACCCAAGTCCCGAATTCTGCCCAAAACCATGGTCCGGGCGATCCGTATAGAACCGCTCAAATATCTTTTCTAACGCGTGCGCTGGTATACCTGGCCCCTCATCTTCGACCCTGATTTCAATTTTGCTTTCAATTTTTTCTAAACTTACACGAACTTCACCATCTGGCTTCGAAAATGACTTAGCATTGTCAATCAAATTTACAATTACTTGACTTATACGCGAGTCATGCCCAAAAAACATAAAATCTGAATTAATGTTTTTATCGGAAACAATAAATACCGTTTTTACATTATCTTGAGACATCACACTATTTGATACTTCAACAACTGCTGATATTAGATGAATTAAATAAAATGGTTCAGCATTATTTCTGGCTAATTCTGCATCAAGACGCGACGCGTCGGAAATATCACTAATTAATCTATCTAAGCGTCGCACATCGTGTATTATTACGCTTAAAAGCCTGTCACGGCTTTCCTCCGTTTTTGCTAGGGGCCAAGTTTCAACGGCGCTACGCAATGACGTCAAGGGATTTTTAAGTTCATGCGCCACATCCGCAGCAAAGCTTTCAATCGCTTCAATCCGGTCGTATAGGGCACGGGTCATATCGCGAAGTGACCCGGAAAGATGACCAATCTCATCGCTTCGCAATGTGAAATCAGGAATTTCTGATCGTGTCGTAACACCTCGCCGAACACGGTCGGCTGCCGATGACAGGCGTCGGATCGGCCCCGCAATTGTACCAGCGAACAAGGCCGACACAATAAGCATAACAGAAGCTGAAATAGAAAATATTCGGATAATCGAAAATCGTTCTGTTCTAATAATACTATCAATATCTCCACCTAAAGTTGATATTAATAGTACACCTCGAACTATTCGCGATCTTTGAATTGGAAATGCAACTGAAACAATTGTTTCGCCAGAACTATTAACACTAACGACACTTGCGGGCGCTCCATCGAATGCACGGCTAACCTCTAATATTTTATGTCCATTTTCTGACAAGGACACTTCTGACGTAGCTACTTTTTTAGGGGGGAAGGGTTGGGTTAGAAAATTTAGGATTCGGGCTAAAATGCCATCGGGATGGGGCGTAGGCGGCTCTAGTTCAAATTTCAAAATTTCGCCGCGCGAGTACATTGCAGCAGTATCGATCAGTAATTCTCCGTCTTGATCAAATATTCGTGCGCGCGTTCGCGTGGGGGTCACTAAGCGACGCAATAAGGGGGCTACGCGCGCCGGGTTGATTGAAAATTCAGTGTCATCGTCTCCCGCTACGGTGCTTTCACCAGCTTGAAGGCGCAACAGTTTTTCGGGATCAACAGTGATTGAATCAACCTCGATTGTGGCTGATGCCGCGACCGCAGATGCGATGATTTCTCCCTGGGTCAAAAGGCTTTCAACCCGCGAATCAATTAATCCCTGTCTGAATTGGTTGAGATAGAGAAATCCGAACAAAAGGGCGACTAGACCTGCCAAGTTCAACACGACAATGCGCCGCACCAAGCTTGATGAGGCCCGCAAAACGATAAAGCGAACCAATTGCCGCGCCCGCTCCGCTAAGCTGAACGTAGGCGCTGATCCGACCCCTGAGCCCTTATGCAACCGTCTTCGCGTCATGGCCCCTTATGCTTGTTCCGAGAACCGATATCCGACACCATATAACGTGTCGATCATGTCAAAATCATCATCGACGGCCTTAAATTTTTTGCGTAACCGCTTGATGTGGCTGTCGATTGTGCGATCATCAACGTAGACCTGATCGTCATAGGCTGCATCCATCAGCGCATTACGGCTCTTAACAACCCCTGGCCTTATGGCTAAAGCCTGCAAAATAAGAAATTCTGTTACTGTAAGTGTTACCGGTAGCCCCTTCCAGGTGCAGGCATGGCGTTCCGTGTCCATCCTAAGAGAGCCACGATCTAATATCTTAACGTCGCCCTCCTTAGGCGGCGGAGCATCCTTCGCGCCGATCCTGCGCAATACTGCTTTCACGCGCTCCACTAGCAATCGCTGCGAAAAAGGCTTCCGGATGAAGTCGTCAGCACCCATTTTTAGACCGAACAATTCGTCGATCTCCTCATCCTTCGAGGTTAAAAAAATGACCGGAAGGTCTGATTTTTGTCGCAGCCGGCGCAGCAGCTCCATACCGTCCATTCGCGGCATTTTAATATCGAAAATCGCCAAATCGGGCGGATTTTGCTTTAAACCCTCCAATGCTGTGGCGCCATCTGTATAGATTTGGACCCGATAGCCCTCAGCTTCCAGCGCTATGGAAACGGACGTTAGAATATTGCGGTCGTCATCGACGAGGGCTATTGTCGGCATGTGCCTTGGCTCCGATGGTCAGCGATGAGTTTAGACCCAAAGTCTAAAACATAGCGAGGCCAAATTGTGGCACAGCTTACGCTTAAAGACAGAAATGCACCAAAAAGTCTTGACGGATCGCTACCATATGGTTTTGTCGCCGCATGGCAGAACATTTTGACCCTGTGCAGTCGGCCAATGAAAGCGCCCGCGAGTCCGCTCGTAGCCTTATCAACAGTGCCCGTTTTGGCACCATCGCAACGTTGGATGAAAACGGCTATCCCTTTGCAAGCCTTATCACTTTTGCGCTTGATCGGAAACAGACGCCCTTTCTTTATGTCTCACGTTTATCCGCCCACACGAAGCATCTGTTAGCGGATCCGCGCTGTTCTTTGCTCGTTGGTGATCCCGGCAAAGGAGATCCGCTAGCCCATCCAAGAATAACAATTCAGTGTTCAGCCACTGTTCTTGATCCCGCGAGCGATGAAATCATCATTTTGCGAACCATTTTTCTTGCACGGCATCCCAAAGCGGCACTCTATATTGATTTTCCGGATTTTCTCTACATTCGCCTTACAATGATCGAAGCGAGCTTGAATGGGGGATTCGGCAAAGCCTATCGTCTCAAACCACATGATTTGAGATAGATAAGGCCAGTGGTTGAGGTATATAAACGCAGTAACTGAGGTAGATAAAATAGCGTTTGTGCTTATTCAATCGATTGATTGTATGCACCCACGGCCGGATTTACGCGAATAAGCGCGTCAATCGCCTTGAACATTTCCCGCATCCGCGCTTCCGAGACGGGACTCTCGCATACCACCACGAGCTCGGGCTTATTCGATGAAGCACGCACCAACCCCCACGTGCCATCCTCGGCTGTTACACGGATACCGTTAACCGTTACAACGTCGCGGATCGGCTGGCCTGCAAACCGAGCGCTCGAGGCGACCATCGCGTCGATATCCGCCTTGACCCGATCGACAACGCCATACTTCACTTCATCGTCGCAATGGGGAGACATGGTTGGCGTGCCCCATGTTTTGGGTAATGCACGGTAAAGGTCTGCCATCGTCTTGTCGGGATTGCGTTCCAGCATGTCGAGCACCGCGATAGCGGTAACAAGGCCGTCATCATAGCCGCGGCCGACGGGCGCGTTGAAGAAGAAGTGGCCGGATTTTTCAAAACCCGCGAGCGCGCCTAAATCACTGACGCGGCGCTTAATATAGGAGTGGCCTGTTTTCCAGTAATCGGCCTTCACCCCATTTGCGATCAACACAGGGTCGGTGGCGAAAAGGCCGGTTGATTTCACATCCACCACGAAGGTGGCACCATGATGCAGGTTTGATAGATCGCGTGCCAGCATGACGCCAATTTTATCGGCAAAAATCTCATTGCCTTCATCATCCACCACGCCGCAGCGGTCACCATCACCATCAAAGCCCAAAGCAACATCGGCTTTGTGCTCATGCACCGCATGAGCCATGGCGTGGAGCATTTCCATATCTTCGGGGTTCGGGTTGTAGCGCGGGAAGGTGTAATCGAGTTCCGCATCCATCGGGATGACTTCAACACCAAGCTTTTCCAGAATACCCGGCGCAAAAGCCCCTGCTGTGCCATTTCCGCAAGCGGCGATGACTTTCATTTTGCGGGTATAGGGTTTGCGGGTGGTTAGATCAGCGATGTAGCGATCGGCAAAATGTTCGACATAGCGATAGGCACCGCCATCCCTAATTTGGCCGCGACCTTCGAGCACAATCGCCTTCAAGCGGTTCATCTCATCGGGGCCGAAGGTGACGGGGCGTTGGGCACCCATTTTAACGCCCGTCCAGCCATTATCATTATGGGAAGCTGTAACCATGGCCACGCAGGGCACATCCAATTCAAATTGCGCGAAATAGGCCATCGGCGACATGGCCAAGCCAATATCGTGGACCGTGCACCCTGCGGCCATCAGGCCGTTCATCAAGGCCATTTTGATCGAGGCGGAATAGGCGCGATAATCATGCCCCGTGACGATCTCTGGCTTCACGCCCATTTCGCGGATCAAAGTGCCGAGGCCCAAGCCTAAGGCTTGCACGCCCATAAGGTTGATCTCTTTTTCGAACAACCAACGCGCATCATATTCGCGAAAACCGGTTGGTTTGACCAGCGGCAAGATTTCATAACCGAGCGTGTTCGGCAGAAGAGCGGAGACGGGCTTCGGGAACATATGGGGGCTTCCGGTTGGTGAGGGTTACGCAGATGTGTTTCACCCAGTTGCGCGGTGGCGTCAAGGAAGGGAAAACCGGTAGAGCTTAAGGCTATTTTTAGGAGCGTTGGAAGAAAGGGTGCGGTGGCAACATAGCGCTCTCATCACGCTCCGTTAGCTGGGTTGCTTCGCGTTCGCTCGCAATGACGGATGAGGTAAGGCTATATCGCTGCCATTTTTTCAATGTCGGCCTTCAACGGTATGCTCGGTTGTGCGCCATATTGGGTGCAGGCGAGGCTGCCTGAGGCGACCCCGCGGGTTAGCGCGCCTGTAAAGCCAAACCCTTGATCAAGTGCTGCCGCAAACGCCCCACAAAACGCGTCGCCTGCCGCAGTGGTATCAACCACCGTGATCGGAAAGGCCGGAATGGCGCGGCGAACGCCATCGGTCCAGCCGACAACACCTTCCGCCCCCAAGGTGACGATGCAGGCAATAGCGCGGGCGGCGGCGATTTCTTTTGCCGCCGAAACCGGATCCGAAACGGAAAGGCCAAACCCTTCGGCTACCACCATTGCTTCGTGCTCATTGACGAGCAGCATATCGACATGCTCGATCAAGGCCTCGGATACGCGGCCCGCCGGAGCCACGTTGAGCAAGACCCGCGCGCCTTTTGATTTGGCGTATCGGGCCGCCAGAATTTGCTCCGCCTCGGGTACTTCGCGCTGCATCAGCAGCGTGTCTTTGTCGCTGATCGCGATACCGTGCAGCGAGGCGGCACTGGCAAAAGCATTGGCTCCTGAGGCAACGGTAATGGCATTTTCGCCATGCTCGTCTACCGTAATGAACGCCGCTCCGGTGGGGGCCGAAACCCGCGCCACCGCGCTGCAATCCACCCCTGCCTCAATCAGCAGATTTAATCCGATAGCGGCGAATGGATCATCCCCCACTGCTCCTGCCATCATGGTTTCAGCGCCCGCACGGCGCGCGGCCAAGGCCTGATTGGCGCCCTTGCCCCCGGGGATCACATCATAGCCCGGGCCCAGCACCGTTTCGCCCGGCTTTGGAATAGACGACACGCTGGTGACAAAATCGACATTCACAGATCCGAAAACGATGATCATGAGCGGCTCTTCCGATAGGCTTCGATAAAGCGGGTGGCGCGAAGGCCTACTTCCTCGGGCGCAACGCCCGGCGCGTAGAGCGACGAGCCGATGCCGTAACCGGCCAAAGGCGTTGCGGCATAGGCGGCAAAGCTTGCCTCATTAACACCCCCCACCAGCACCATGCGCGTGCCTTTGGGCAGAATAGCATTCAGCGCTTTGACGCCCGCGGGCGGCATTAACTCGCCGGGGAAAATTTTGAGCAGATCCGCGCCCGCATCGAGCGCCGAGGCCGCTTCCGTGGGTGTGATAAAGCCGGGCGCTGATACAAGGTCTAGCGTTTTGGTGTGGGCAATCACTTCCGGATTGGCATTGGGCGACACAATAAGCGTACCGCCAGATTGCGCCACGCGATCCACTTCGGTGCGGCGATAGACGGTTCCGGCGCCCACCACCGCGCGGCCTTTTAAGGCCGAAGCGAGTTTGGTGATGCTTTCAAAAGGCTCGGGCGAATTGAGCGGTACTTCGAGAATGGTGATCCCTGCCGAGACAAGCGCCTCCCCGACCGCGACCGATTCATCCGGATGCAGGCCACGCAGGATCGCAATCAGCGGACAGGCGGCAAAGGCGTGATCGAACGCATCGCGATGGCTCATAGGTTAGACCTTTTCTGTCTGTTCACTCGCTTGCAGAACTCTTGCGAGACCTGCGGTGAAGCAGCCTTCGGTAGACACAATCCGGCAGGATTTACCCCGCGCGGCAAGCGCACGGGCATAAGAGTCCGCAATGATACCTTCCGCCATCAACACAATCTCGCCACCGGTTGGAGCCATAGCGAGGCCCGCATCCACTTCCGAGCCGATCAGAAGGCCGGAGAGAAACGGGGCAACGGCATGACCATCCATATCGCCGAGCAAGACGGAGGTTCGCGCGGCAAAGGCCTGATGGGTTAAGCCGCCGGGCCGCAAGGCTGCCTCAAGTCCACGGTCAAAGCCGGAGGGGTCATCGGGTTCTTCGCGGAGTTTGCCCAAAATGGTGTGGGCCAAAAACGTCGCATACAGCTCGCCGGTCATGAAACTGGCAAAGCTTCTGATTTTGCCGTTTTCGATGTGCACCCATTTGGAATGGGTACCGGGGAGAATAACCGTGCCGTTCTCTAGGCTTGCACCAAGTGCCAAAGTTTCTTCGCCCCGCATCACATCGGGTGCGCCCGATGCATCACGCGTTGAAAGCCCCGGCACGATCCGCGCCAGCCTTCCATTGCCGATATCAACGGATACCATGACCTTGGCGATGTCTGCCGCGGTAGCCGGGCACTGGCGGTAAGGTGCCTCGACCCAGCCATTGCGGCTTCCCACCATGCCCGCCATGATCACCGGAAGATCAGGGTGACGCGCCAGCCACATGCCGCAGCGGATCACCAGCACCGCTGGAAACCCGCCGGGTTTGACCGCCATAATGCCATCTTCCGACGATACGCGCTCGAGCACCGCGCCCGCGCTATCCAGCAGATAGGCGCGGAAACGGGTAGTGCCCCAGTCAATGGCGAGCAGTGCGGGCGTTGTCATGGCTTGTGCCTAGACCCAACCGCCATCAACCACATATTGCTGGTTGGTACAGGCGCCCGCCTCTTCCGAAGCCATGAAAACGGTGAATTTGGCGAGATCGGAGGGAACAAGTTTCCGCTTCAGGCACTGGCGCGTCATCAGCTCCTGCTCGCTTTCCGGTGTGAGCCAGAGCGAAATCTGACGCTCGGTCATGATCCAGCCCGGCGCGATGGCGTTGCAGCGGACATTGAACTGGCCGAAATCGCGGGCCAGCGAGCGGGTGAGGCCCAGCACGGCGGATTTTGCGGCCGTATAGGCTGCCATGCCACCTTGACCAACCATCCATGAGGTGGAACCGAAATTGATGATGACACCATCCATCGCCGCCTTCATATCATCTATGACGGCTTGGGCGGAGAAGAACTGGTGCTTGAGATTAACCGCAAACCGCTCATCCCAATATTCCGAAGTGACATCTTCCATCTTATGGCGCTGGTCATGTGCGGCATTGTTGATGAGCACCGTGATGGGACCAATGGCCGCACGGCAGTTTTTCACCGCAGCTTGCAGAGCGGGGATATTGGTGAGGTCGCAGGGTTCGAAATGGACGGTCCAGCCTTTAGCAGCACAATCAGCCACCACTTTTTTACCGGCCTCGACATTGATGTCGATAAAGGAAACTTTGGTTTTTTGACGCGCAAAATGATGGACAATCGATTCACCGATGCCGCTACCGCCGCCGGTGATCAATACTCCCTTGCCTTCCAAATCAGGATATATGGCGCCCTTTATATCGGTCATATCGGTTTGTTCCCTCGTGTTTACGATGTGTTGCACCTTGATCGCATGGCAGCGTGGGCTATGTCCAGATTACGCGAAAGCATAGCAGCCATTGATGCGGGCTGTGGGACGCTTTATCGTGAACCCGCATGAACCCGATTTTTGCCAATATCCAAACCTCCGTTTTCGAAACCATGTCGAAGCTTGCGCGCGAGACGGGGGCGATTAATCTTGGCCAAGGCTTTCCCGATGGCCCGGGCCCGCGCGATGTCCTAGAGAAAGCCGCCGACGCGGTGGTGAATGGCTCCAACCAATATCCGCCGATGCCGGGTCTGCCCGAGCTGCGACAGGCGGTTGCCACCCATTACGCGCAACATCAGGACGTAAATCTCGATTGGGAACGCGAGGTGATGATTACCTCAGGCGCTACCGAGGCGATTGCGGGCGCGCTGATGGCGCTGATTACGCCCGGCGATGAGGTTATTCTGTTCCAGCCCATGTATGACGCCTATCTGCCGCTGGTGTTGCGCGCGGGCGGGGTGCCGAAATTTGTAGCACTTCAGCCACCCCATTGGCGCTTTGATGAGGCGATGCTGGAAAAAGCGTTTACGCCCAAAACACGCGTCGTGTTTTTAAACAATCCGATCAATCCGTCCGCCGTGGTGTTGCCGCGCGAAGACCTCGAACTGCTGGCGCGGTTTTGCGTGAAGCATGACGCGATTTTATTGTCGGATGAAGTGTGGGAGCATGTGATTTTTGATGGCCGCGAGCATGTCTCGGCTTTGTCGATTCCCGATTTACGCGAGCGCACCGTTAAGATTGGCTCGGCGGGTAAGATTTTCTCGCTCACGGGCTGGAAAGTGGGTTTTTCCTGCGCCGCGCCCGATCTCTTCCGCGTACTGACCAAAGCGCATCAATATATCACCTTCACCACGCCGCCGAATTTGCAAACGGCGGTGGCCTATGGGCTTGGCAAAGATGTCTCTTATTTTACCGGGATGCGCGCTGATTTTACGCGCAGCCGGGATCGTTTTACCAAGGGGCTGATCGATTTAGGCTTTGATGTGTTGCCGAGCCAAGGCAGCTATTTTGTCAATGTGAACATCGCGCCTTTGGACGAAAGCGATGATATCGATTTCTGCATGCGACTTGTGCAAGAGCATGGCGTGGCGGCGATTCCGGTTTCTGCTTTTTATGCAGAGAATCCGGTGAAGACCGTGGTGCGCTTTTGTTTTGCCAAACGCGATGAGGTGCTGGATGGCGCGCTGGAGCGGTTGGCGGGTGTGCTGAAATAAGTCCCGTCATTGCGAACGAACGTGAAGCAACCCAGCTGACGGTAAAAGAGGCGACGCCGTGGCAATACCGCGCTCTTGTTGCATTCTGCTAGCTGGGTTGCTTCGCGTTCGCTCGCAATGACGGTTCGTTATCCGAGGTTAAGCTCTTTAAAAAAATCATTCCCCTTGTCATCGATGACAATAAACGCCGGAAAATTCTCAACCTCGATTTTCCAGATCGCTTCCATGCCGAGCTCGGGATATTCTAGCACCTCGACATGCTTGATGCAGTCTTGAGCCAACCGTGCGGCGGGGCCGCCGATGGAGCCGAGATAGAAGCCGCCATATTTTTTGCACGCTTCACGCACTTCGGCCGAGCGGTTGCCCTTGGCCAGCATAACCATAGAGCCGCCAGCCGCTTGGAATTGCGCCACATACGAATCCATGCGGCCGGCCGTTGTCGGGCCGAAACTGCCCGAGGCGTAGCCTACCGGTGTCTTGGCGGGGCCTGCGTAATAGACCGGATGGTTTTTGAGATAATCCGGCATCGGTTCGCCACGATCAAGCCGCTCGCGGATTTTGGCGTGGGCCGAGTCGCGCGCCACAATCAGCGTGCCCGTGAGCGAGAGCCGCGTCTTGATCGGGTATTGCGAGAGCTTGGCCAAAACCTCCGGCATCGGCTGGTTGAGATCTATATCGACATGGTCGCCATCAAAGGCGCTGTCATCGAGATCGGGTAAATATTGCGATGGATCGGCTTCCAGCTGCTCCAAGAACACGCCGTCTTTATTGATCTTGCCCAAAGCCTGCCGATCGGCGGAGCAGGAGACGCCGAGGCCGATGGGCAGCGAGGCGCCGTGGCGCGGCAGGCGGATGACGCGGACATCGTGGCAGAAATATTTGCCGCCAAATTGCGCGCCAACACCCAAATTCTGCGTGAGTTTGTGGATCTCTTCTTCCATAGCCAGATCGCGAAAAGCGTGGCCTTCTGCCGAGCCATGCGTGGGCAAAGCATCGTAATAGCGGGTGGACGCCATTTTGACGGTCTTCATCACGAGTTCCGCCGAGGTGCCGCCAATGACAATCGCCAAATGATAGGGCGGGCAGGCTGAGGTACCCAAAGTCAAGATTTTTTCCTTCAAAAACGCAATCAGCCGGTCATGCGTCAAAATCGAGGGCGTCGCCTGATTGAAAAAGCTCTTATTGGCCGAGCCGCCGCCTTTGGCGACGAAGAGGAATTTGTACTCGTCCTCGCCCTCGGCATAGAGATTGATCTCGGCGGGAAGATTGGTGCTCGTGTTCTTCTCTTCAAACATCGAGAGCGGGGCTACTTGCGAATAGCGCAGGTTTTTCTCAAAATAGGCGTCCTTGATGCCGCCCGCTATCGCATCCTCGTCGAAGCCTTCGGTCATCACCCTGCGGCCGCGCTTGGC
This sequence comes from uncultured Hyphomicrobiales bacterium, assembly GCA_903900975.1. Lineage (GTDB taxonomy): Bacteria > Pseudomonadota > Alphaproteobacteria > Rhizobiales > Beijerinckiaceae > CAIUPE01. The sequence goes on from CAIUPE010000044.1 coordinate 13,734, forward strand.
CGACACAATCGCCGTGCCGGTATCTTGGCACATCGGCAACACACCGCCCGCGGCGATATTGGCGTTTTTCAGCAAATCATAGGCCACGAAGCGGTCATTGGGTGTGGCTTCCGGATCATCCAGAATTTTGCGGAGCTGGGCTAAATGGCCGGGACGCAGCAAATGGTTGATGTCAATAAAGGCCTGTTTGGACAGCGCGCGGATGGCTTCCGGCGTCACGTTCAAAAAGGTGCGTCCACCAATGGTTTCAACGCTCACGCCCGCACCGGTCAATTTGCGATAAGGCGTTGTGTCCGGCCCGAGCGGAAACAGAGTGGATGATGCATGGGACATAGCGGCCTCCGACCATGGGTGAACAACAGGAACCATTTTATGATGGCTCTAAGCGCTGAAAGAGATAGATCATCCCGACTTTCCACGCTACACCTCTCGGCATTCTACTTAAGGTTTGTTTCTGCAAGGTGATCTGTCCATGTTTGCCCATCCCGTTCTGATCGTCGATATTGGCGGTACCAATTCTCGCTTCGCACTGGCTGCAAAGCCCGGTGCGGACCCCGTTATATTCGAACGGCTTCAGACAAAAGATTTTGGTGATCCGAAAGCGGCCGTCGCGGCAGCGCTAAAAACCCTCAAAGAGAAGCCCAAATCGGCCATTATTTGTATCGCAGGTCCCGTGGTGGAACGCCGTGCGCATTTAACCAATGCCTCATGGGGAATTGATGGCCCCGAACTCGCCAAAGCATTTGATTTGGAAACAGGCCTCCTGTTGAACGATTTCGAGGCGCAAGCTTTATCCCTCCCTGCCCTTCGCCCGGAATGGCTCAAGCAAATCGGCGAGTCTGCACCGGCCACGGTTAGCAATGGTCCCCGCGTAATTCTTGGGCCAGGAACTGGGCTCGGCATCGGCGCATTATTATCTGTGGAAGGACGGAATATCCCCGTCTCAAGTGAAAGCTGCCATATCGATTTCGGGCCCGTGGGCAAAGAAGAAGAGAGTTTCTGGCCCCATCTCGAACGTGTCAACGGGCGTATCACCACCGAATCAGCGATGTCGGGGCCCGGTTTAGTGCGGGTTCACCGTGCACGTCTTATTGCCAAGGGCATGTCGATGCCACCGGAAGATGGCATTGCCATCGTGAACGAAGCCTTGAGCAATCCACATTCGGAAGAACGCGCAACCATTAATGCCTATATCCGGCTGATTGCCCGTTTTGCAGGTGATATTGCAATTACGTTCATGGCCACCGGCGGCGTGACACTGGCAGGCGGAATCCTGCCTCGGATTGCATCGATGATCGACAAGGGTGCCTTTCGGCAGGCCTTTGAAGACAAGGCACCTGTCGATGCCCTCACCCGACGGATAACGACCCGTTTATTGATGGAACCCGATGCGGTGCTTTACGGAATGGCCGCGATTGCTGCCAATCCTGAGCGCTATGCGATTGATTACAAGAGCCGCAGCTGGCGATAATCTCAGGCTGCGGTGGCGGTCTGTTCCTGCGTCAGGAGGGAATAGAGCGCAGCTGCATCGTGAGACCTGCGCAATTTCTGGACGATTGCCGGATTTCTCAGCGCACGAGCGATCCGCGAGAGTGCCTTAAGGTGATCCGCTCCTGCCCCTTCGGGTGCCAGAAGCAAGAAGACAAGGTCGACCGGCTCGCCATCTAAAGCCTCAAAATCGACCGGTTTTTCGAGTCGTGCAAACACCCCAATCAGTTGGTCAAGTTTCGGCATTTTACCATGTGGTATGGCAATTCCATGGCCGATTCCGGTCGAACCGAGGCGCTCGCGCTGCAATAATGCATCAAATACATCGCTTTCGGACAGTTTGGACCGACCTGCCGCAAAACTGGCGAGCTCCTGCAAGAGTTGCTTTTTGGATCCAGCCTTCAAGGCCGGGATCACAGCATCAGGCGACAAAACTTCGGTCAACGGCATCTAATTCTTCTCTGATTGAAGCCCGGCTCGATCAACACGAGCACGAACCGGGCCAATCCCCTTGATGGCTGCACCTCTATAACACGAGGCGCAACAGTTGACGCTCCCTTAATTCTCTAGCGAAGGCGGGTCAACCCATCCGATATTGCCGTCGGTGCGGCGATACACGAAATTGATCCGGCCGGATGTCGCGTGGCGGAACAAGATCACCGGCGAACCGGTCATATCAAGATCAAGCACCGCATCACTGATCGACATGGCGTTGACGTTCTTTTTGGTTTCCGCAATCACGATGGGACTGAATTCCGTATCCGCATCCTCGCCCCATGCTTCGCCGGGCGTCTCGATGACATACGAAGGGACCTCGAATTGCCGATTGGTACCATTGGTTGGCGCGTGGTCTTTGAGCCGCTGCTTATACCGCCTGAGGCGGCTTTCCACCTTCTCGGCCGCGCGCTCTGCGCTAATATAGGGTTCTTGAGCGGATCCGACCGCGTGAAGCGTAACGCCGGACGACAGATGCAAGACACAATCCGTCTCGAATCCTGATCCCTCCGGCCGAAGCGTGACATGGCCCGTGACTAACCCTGCGTAAAACTTACCAACAGACTCCTGTATGCGGGTGGTAATTTGCTGGCGAAGTGCTTCGCCGATGTCGAGATTTTTACCGGAAACGCGTAGTGGCATTGAGACCCTCCGCTTGCCTTCCATGAACGGAGCAGCGTACGACGCATACTCCTAGCCATAGAGGTAAGGAGGGTGGAGGTGCCTGTCAATGGAGGGAATAGGCGGGCGCGATGTTAGACCCGAAGATCACAGCCAAGCTACTGATAATTCAATGAGATTTTCAGTAGGTAGTTCGTGCTGAAAACAACTTAGCTGGCCATCGCCTGCTTTTCACGGCGGCGTTCGACCGAGGATGGAATCCTCAAGGAATCACGGTATTTGGCCACTGTCCGGCGGGCGATATCAACCCCATCCGCCTTTAATTTCGTTACGATTGTATCATCGGATAAAATATCGTTAGAGGCTTCCTGATCAATCATTTGTTTGATGCGGAAGCGTACCGCCTCCGCCGAATGGGATTCGCCCCCACCGGAAGCGGCAATCGAGGCCGTGAAGAAATATTTCATTTCGAAGAGGCCACGGGCCGATGAAATATATTTGTTGGATGTAACGCGGGACACCGTCGATTCATGCATCGAAATGGCGTCGGCCACCGTCCGCAAATTCAGCGGGCGAAGATATTGGACACCTTGGGCGAAGAATAAATCTTGATGGCGGACGATTTCGCTGGCGACTTTCAAAATCGTTTTGGCCCGCTGCTCCAAGCTTTTGGTGAGCCAATTGGCCGTTTGCAGCGCTTCACTGACAAAGCTTTTTTCTTCGTCGGATTTAAGATTGATCGAAATTTTGGCCGCATAGGTCTGGTTAACAAGTACACGGGGTAGCGTGTCGGAATTCAGCTCGACCATCCACGTGCCGTCCGATGCTTTCCGGACAAAGACGTCCGGCACGACCGGCTGAATGGTACCGCCCCCGAATCGAAGTCCAGGCTTGGGATCGAGCGCCTTGATGTCGGCGACCATCTCCATAATGTCCTCGTCGTCGACACCGCAGAGCTTGCGCAGGCTTGCAAAATCACGGCGGGCGAGGAGATCGAGATTATCCAACAAGGTCGCGATCGCCGGGTCATATCGGTTGCGCTCGACAAGCTGGAGGCGGAGGCAATCGGCCAAATCCCGAGCACCGACTCCTGCCGGATCAAACCGGTGAATAAGCGCCAAGACGGCTTCAACGCGGGCCAAATCGACGCCCAGGCGATCAGCGACCTCGTCCAGCGGATCACGCAGATATCCCGCCTCATCGACAAGATCAATCAGCGAGGCGCCGATCATCCGGTCAACCGGATCGGTGGTGGCAACATGAAGCTGTTCGGTCAAATGGTCATGCAGCGAAATTTCGGCAGCGACATAGGCTTCAAGGTTGTTTTCGTCGCCATCATAGCTCTGGCCGCCTACCCCGCTCCAGCTGGTAGCGGAGAGACCCATCTGGTCCATCTGTTCGGATTCCTGCCGTGCGGCGGGCGTGGGTGGCGGCGCATCGTCTTGATAGACATTATCAAGCTGAACCTCGATGCGGGGATCGATCTCGCCGCGTTCCGGTGTCAGCGCGCGACCTTCCCAGTCGCTGTCGGTGCCTAACGCCGAATCAGGGGCGGGGGCGTCGGAAACGGCGATCGGGCCGGTATCCTCGCTGGCGCGTTCAAGAAGCGGGTTTTTCTCGAGTTCTGCCTCGACATATTCGTTTAGCTCAAGGCCAGACAGTTGCAAAAGCTTGATCGCCTGCAACAATTGCGGCGTCATCACCAAAGACTGGCTTTGACGCAGTTCAAGCCGTTGCGAAAATTTCATCGACACGATGTGGCTCAAAATCCCGACGCATTACTGTTGCCTATAACGGCACAGATTTTGCTTAACATCCCCTTAATACGACATCGTTACGGAAAGGCAAAGCACGTATTGCGTGCAAAAAGCGTCAAATTACATCCGGAATTCGTCACCGAGATAGACGCGCCGGACATCGTCATTGGCGATAATCGCCTCTGGTGTGCCTTCCATCAGCACTTGGCCGGAATGGATAATATAGGCGCGATCAATCAGTCCGAGCGTTTCGCGGACATTGTGATCGGTGATCAAAACGCCGATATTGCGACTGGTTAATTGGCGCACCAGGGCGCGGATATCCCCGACGGCAATCGGATCAATACCGGCAAAAGGCTCATCGAGCAGCATAAAGGACGGACGGCTTGCCAACGCGCGGGCAATTTCGCAGCGGCGGCGCTCTCCGCCGGAAAGCGAGATCGAGGGGCTTTTGCGCACGCGGGTAATGTCGAATTCTGCCAGAAGATGATCGAGTTCAGCCTCGCGGCGATCACGATTGGGTTCTACAAGTTCAAGGACGGCACGAATATTGTCCTCGACCGAGAGCCCGCGAAAGATCGAGGCCTCCTGCGGCAGATAACCAATACCGAGGCGTGCGCGGCGATACATTGGAAAGGGCGTGAGATCGTGACCATCGAGCGTGATTCGTCCGCCATCAGCGGGGACAAGGCCAGTAATCATATAAAAAATGGTTGTTTTGCCTGCCCCGTTGGGACCCAGCAAACCGACGGCCTCGCCGCTGCGCACGGCCAGCGAAGCGTCGCGCACCACGCGGCGCCCGCGATAGGCCTTCTCAAGACCGTGGGCGACGAGCCACCCTGTTTGAGAACCTGCCGGTTGAGGGAAATCCTTCACGGTAGCGGCTTCTTGACGGGTGGCATAGGGGTTGGCGTGCCGGTGCTCGGTTTGTCGCCGGTGACGAAACTGCTGGTTACCCTGCCCGTTCCACCCGCTTCAACATTGGCCACGCCGGTGCCGAGATTATAAACCAACTTCGAACCCTTGGTAACATTCTTGCCTTTGCTCAGCGTGACATTACCGGTCAGGGTAACGGTATCGGTGGCGTTTTCGTAGATGCCATTATCACCGGTAGCGATTTGGTCCTTGTCGGTGATGACGACGCCACCCTCCGCTTCGACCCGACGGATGGAAGTGGTCTCGTTCGGCGTTGCGGCGGCTGAAGCTGCCGATTCGGGCGGTTTGTCGTAGAAAATGATCATTTTCTTGGCTTTCATCACCGTTTCACCCTGCGTGACGATGACATTGCCGGTGTAAAGCGCACGGTGCTCCTTGTCGAAAACCTCAAGTGAATCGGCTTCGATGGTGATCGGCTCCTTGGAATTTCTCGATAAACCGCTTGGTTTTGGTGCCGCATCATCGGCCCATGCTGCGAAACCTAGGCCGCACAGGGCAAGGGCCATACCAATCGTCGTGATCTTCATTCCGGAACTCCAAACGCTCGATCCTTGCCATCGGTTGCAACCGAGCGGCGGAAGACAGAGCGGACATGACCGTCAAACTGAACACGGTCTCCATTATCAAAGACGTTCATGGCGCCTGCGTCAATCGCGCCGCCGCCCATTTGCACGGATACCGGCTCTTTCGACACAACGCGGTTGGTTTTGAAGTCGATCGTGCCCGACTGCATCATGACATGGTAACGCGACGTGGCGATATCGACATGGCCCTTGACCGTTAACATGTCCCTTTGACTATCATAAACGCCCTGATCCGCCCTGATCTTGGCTGCTGAATGGTCCGGCATCGTGATGTCGGATTTCAGCCCTTCCATCTCGACAATATAGGGTGTTCGAACATCTTGCACGGCCTTATCGGCAGTAATCGCGAATGGCAGATCACCATCTTTGAAGCCGCGTAAATTGGCTCGGTCCATCGTGATCTTCGAACCGTCGAGATTGAGCGAGCCGATATCGATGTCTACCGGCAAGGCCTTAAACGGTTCAAAATAAAGATAGGCTCCCGTTGCACCAATCACCATGAGGGCGCCCAGCGGAATCCCGATCCGCAAAAATCGAACCCAGCGCGAATGGCGGATCGCCCGACGATAGGCGTCCGACCGCAGACGATCGGAACGGGACTGGAATACGCCGGCAACGGTCATGGCTCAACGGCTCCATCCAAGGGCAACGCGCTTCGATGCGACACAGGCGCAACCGGTCTTAGCTATGAGCGAAGATATCGATCTCGGGCCATCCTGCAAGATCAAGCTCGGCGCGGTGCGGCAAAAAATCGAAACAAGCTTGTGCTAAGGCGGTCCGCCCCTCGCGGGCCAGCGTGACATCCAGCTTGGCTTTCAGCTGATGAAGATACAGCACATCGGAGGCAGCATAAGCACATTGCGCTTCCGTGAGCTCTTTTGCGCCCCAATCGGATGATTGCTGCTGTTTCGATAAATCTACGCCAATCAACTCGCGGGTCAGATCTTTCAACCCATGGCGATCCGTGTAGGTGCGGGTGAGACGCGAGGCAATTTTCGTACAAAACACCGGTGTCGTCAGCACGCCAAACCGATTAAGCAGGACGGCAATGTCAAACCGGCCGAAATGGAATAGTTTCAGGACGGCCGGATCCGCCAAAAGGTGCTCCAGATTGGGCGCTCGGGTCTGATCGGCCGCAATTTGAACCAGATCGGCACTGCCGTCGCCCCGCGATAATTGGACAAGACACAGCCTGTCCCGATGCGGATTGAGACCGAGCGTTTCGGTATCAATGGCAACAACGGGGCCAAGCTTGTGATCGGCCGGCAAATCGCCGCGGTGAAGCCGGATGGTCATGGGGCTGAATGATCCTGAAGACTGTAGGTTTGGGGTGTTCGTCTTGTTTGGCCGAGTTAACCGTCGAAAGCCCGCTTTCATTGCGTTTCAGCGCGGCATCTATCTCACACGCGCAAGCGCGCTCGCGCCTTAACGATATCTTTGGCAAAGCCAAAAATAAGCGAAAGCAGATGGTGCCCAGGAGAGGACTCGAACCTCCACCTCTTGCAAGACTGATACCTGAAACCAGCGCGTCTACCAATTCCGCCACCTGGGCATGGGCGATGTCTTAAGGGGGCTAAGGCTCAATTGTCAACGGCGCTGCGTCGCTCGGCCTCAATTGTGCGCACCATATCCATGAAAGTAAGGGCGGAAGGCCCAAGCGTTTGGTTTTTTCGCCAAGCGAAACCATAATTCGCGCGCAGATCGGGCAGCTTTCCGGATTTCAAAATAACAAGGCGCCCAGCTGCGATCTCATCAGCAATCACGCTTGGCGGGCACACGCCAATGGCATCCGAATGAAAAACAATATTTTTAATGCTTCCAAAGGTACGCACCATGATGTGGGGCTTTAAAAGGCCGGTTTCAGGGTCAATGGTGCCGAAAGCCCCTTTAATGCTCGAAAAAATCTCGGTCGACCTGCGGCTTAGCGCGGTCCCGACATATGGATATTGGGCGATATCGTGCAGCGTCAGGGCAACCCTGCGGGTAACCGGGTGATCTGCGCGACAGAAAAAATAGGCCGGATCAGAACACAATAATTCGGTTTTCAACTCCGAGCGTGTGCTTGCCAGTTCGAGCTCAAGCACACCCAGATCAATCTCGCCGGCCAAAATGCGTTCGGTTGCCGACCGCCAACCATCGTGAACAATATCGATAGTCAAACGCGGAAATTGCCGACTGAGGCGAGCAACAGCAATCTCAACCGAAACCGTCGACGGCCAGATGCTGGCTACAACTGTCAACATTCCTGTTTCGAACCGCTTAATTCGTTCAATCTCGTTCAAAATACCTTCAAGGCTCGTTTGAATTTTGGCATTTCGGCGCAAAAAAATCGTTGCCGCCTCGGTAGGCTCCAGTCCAGCCGGCGAGCGAAAAAACAATTTTTGGCCGATCTGGTCCTCCAGTGCTTGCAAAGCATGGGTTACGGCCGATTGAGTAAGTCCCAAAATACCCGCCGCACGGCTAATGCTGCGAGCGTTCGCCACAATGTCTACAATTTCAAAATGACGAAACGTTAAATTCATATTCTCCGCTACCCGTATGAATTATTATTATAAATTCATGCAAAAAAACGATTTCATATCGGCATAGATTTTACATATTCATAATCAAGCGCATAGGGGAAAAGACTAATGGTGAATTTCAAAATGGCAAGACGCGATTTTAAAATTCTTGAAGGTGGTAGCCTCGATAAAGATCAGAATGAAAAGCAATACAATACTAAAGGCGAATTTAATATAGCCTCCCTGCAAGACCAAATAGGGACATTAAGTTTCGATAAAATTTTATTTCACTATTATCATCTCAAAAGTATTGAACAGGATTTAGACGCAACATCGCCACTAACAAAGGACACCGTAACATCCGAATCGCTGGCGGAAATCTTGCTAGAAATGCCCGTCAGCGAGCCACAACACGTGTTATTGAAGCTTAAAATTATCGATGATGAACTCTCGAGCGACATGGATTGCGCTATGCCGGTGGGACGAAAGCACTTGATGGCCTTTGCCGCATTGAAAGCCGACATCATCACTCTACTGGCCGAACTCGGATCATAAACCCATCGGACCTATTAGCGTCGTCCCTCCTCGACAGCCTTAACGGTATCAATAAACAACCGAAGTTCACTGCTTAATTTTTGATCTCCTAAATAAGCGAGCACCAATTCCAGATAAAAATGTGGCCTATCCTTTAAGTTCAGTTCCACCAGCGAGCCATTTTCCAACTCGTCGGCAACGGGATCACGCGAGACGATACACAGGCAATCCCGTGTCCGGACAACGCCGATGAGTTCATCAAGCGTGTTGACCTGAACATTGGCGATAGGCCAACCCTTCGAAACATCCAATTGGCCAAGGGCGTTCATCTCCTCGTTGAACATGCGCAAGACAACGGGAAAATTAAAATCACCAGCCAGAGGATATTGCCGCAATTGATCCAAAGTCACATGATCCAATTGCGCCAAGGGATGTTCGCGACGGCAGACAAACAAGGCACGCCATTTTCCCAACGGCTCGATAACCAGACGATCAGAAGAAGCGGGTAAAAGATCGGTCATCGTCACGCCAATATCGACTTCACCGGTAACCAGGCGGCTATAAAGATTGAGTAAATTATAATCGATCTGGATGTCGATATCAGGGCGGACACGACGCATCGTGCTGACCTCCGCATCAACCCAAAGAAAGCAACTGCGAATCCCTGCACAAATTCGCAATTTTGATAATTTTAGTTCCGCAGCGTATCGCTCCAGATCGCGTTTTGCTTCAAAAAGCTCCAATCGAATCTGATCGACATACGAGAGAAAGGGAACTGCAAAAGAGGTGGGTGCCAGATTTCCACTGTCGCGGTTAAATAATTTAACGGCTAATTCGGTTTCAATGGCCTTGATACCCTGCGTTAGCGCTGGCTGGGATACACCTAAAGCACGTGCGGCTGCGCTGACGGAGCCGAGTTTTGCAACAGCCTCAACCATTTCAATTTTTCGAAAGGTGAGATTAAACTTCATTATCGACATTCCATGATACGCACGAACATCGACAGTCTAGCGTGGACGCTGCGGCCAATTCAACCGCGCAATCGCCAAAAAAACGACATAAATTTACCAAGAGACGAAATATTGTAAAGTGTAACGTTAAAGCGGAAGATTACTGCGGATCACCCTGAATTGCCTCAATTCCTGCTTAGCTTCCTCAATTTCCCTCCGAATTTCCTGCAAATAGCGGATCAATGGCGGCACATACTGGGTAGGCTCAAGACCGCGCGGGCTGCGCAAAAACAGCTCAACCCCCAAGCCAACCTCAACTGATTTGATCATCTGTGTAAGGGCGGGTTGCGAAACTGCCGACGCTTCAGCCGCCGCCCTCATCGAGCCGTGCCGAACCACGGCCTCATCATTTCTAGTTTTCGTAGCGTAAATTTAGTATCAATCATGTTATCATGTTATCATGTTTTTTAAATAAAATAATAACAAAATCAACGATAATATTTATATTTTATGTATAATTTTAAGCATTATAATTTGGCTCTTCGCGGATTTTAGTGGGTAGATTTGAATTGATCATGTGATTTTTTCTGAGCAAAATCAATTGGTTTTCTAGGTTTTCATGGTTCAGAAAACGTGTCATTTTCTGCTTCATGAAAAAACCTTCATCCGAGAGCG
>CAIUPE010000045.1 GCA_903900975.1 uncultured Hyphomicrobiales bacterium
CACCCACGGCGGTTTTCAAGACCGCTGCCTTAAACCACTCGGCCACCCTTCCGTTACCCGAAAGACAATTGCGAAGGAGTGATTCTTCGCAATTGGACGTCACCGGGGTTCTATACGCATTTCGATTGCGATGGACAATAGTTGAAGACGCGAATCATGAGCGCTGGGCCCGACGATTAATCAAGGCCATTCTACTGTTCATCGGGTGATTTTGGGATGGAAATTTGATCGCTTTATCCAAGAATGGAATAGATATTTATAAAATGATTGCTTTTTTTGGGCAAAAAATCAAATAAAAACAATAATTTAAAACAAATTTATCATCAAAATGACGATCAGTTATTGCTTGGCCGACCTGTTGCGGTTAATCTTACTGAAATATTCTAAGACGTATTCCGTACGGTAGACGATCCAAAGTTCACCATGAACACGCCACGACAAAAGCGGTTCGGCGACACGAAAGACAACGGTTTGACGGCAAAACTTGTATCGACGCTTCATTCTTCGCTGGTCTACAGCGACGGTGCAGTGCATTTCCGGGCTTCGCGCTTGACGCGGGTTGCGGTTGTTATTGGTGTTGGCTTGCTTGCAGCGAATTGCGCCGGGCAGAAGACGTCCAGAATTGACCCTAAATATGGTGTTAGCCCCAGCCCGCGTGTCGTTGCGGATGGAGATGCTGTACCGAAGGGCGGCGGTTTTTCGAAAATTGGCAAGCCTTATGTGATTGCAGGCGAGGTATACACCCCGCATGATATGAAAAAGTTTTCTGCTGTAGGCCTTGCGTCTTGGTATGGCTCGCAGTTTCACGGTCGGGTTACGGCCAATGGCGAGGTGTTTGATGCCGATTCGGTTACGGCTGCTCATCCTACCATGCCTTTGCCGTCATATATCCGCGTGACCAATACTTTAAACGGTCGCTCAATTATTGCGCGTGTGAATGATCGTGGTCCTTTTCATTCCAAACGTCTTATTGACGTGTCGGAGCGTGTGGCCGATGCCCTTGCGTTCAAATTGAACGGTACGGCACGGGTCAAGGTTGACTATATTGGGCGAGCTCCATCGACGGGTAGCGATGACGCGACCTTGATGGCAAGTCTCACGACCGATGGAACACCGGCTGCTCTGCGCGGAGATGCTAGGGCCCCGGTGCAGTTGGCCAGCAACGATTTGACGGATGCTTCAGTAGAAGCCGCAAATGGATTTTCGTCATCGGATCTTGCCAATCAGGTTGTCGAGTCGGACGGTGGCACGCCTGTGTTGAACTCGGAAGGGTTTATTCCCCTTCCTCCGGTCCGGACACTTTCGGCTAAAGTTAATCTGATCCCGGCTAAATCGGTGTTGTTGGCGAGTCGTCCCTCGACAGGGCCAGTGGTTCAAACAGCCAGCATTCCAATGCCTATTCCTCGTCCGGGCGGTATGTTCTTTGCGCCAAGCAATGGATTTGTAACACCGCCGGTGTTTAATCAGCTGTCGCCGCAACATTTTGTTCCGCTTAACTAAAGAGCAAAGTTTGGTTTGGAGCCTGATGGCTGACAAATCATGACGTTAAGGCCATAATCAACGCGCCGCCTTAAAAGGAAGGCGCGTTATTTTTTGTACGGATCATACATTTTGGGACAGCACGAAGGCAAAGGCCGATTTATTACCTTGGAAGGCGGGGAGGGGACTGGAAAATCCACTCAAATTCGCCTTCTGTTGGCACGTCTTGAATGCGTCGGTATTATGGCGCACCAAACGCGCGAACCCGGTGGCTCGGCTGATGCTGAGCGGATCAGAGCTTTTATCTTGGAGGCAGGTCAATCCCGATTTACGCCTCTGACCGAAACATTACTGTTTTTTGCGGCACGCAACGATCATCTCGAAACAACAATCCGTCCGGCACTGAATGCAGGAAAGTGGGTCGTCTCGGATCGCTTCGCCGATTCGACCCGCGTCTATCAAGGCTGCATGGGGACTTTGGATACAACTACCCTAGAACGTCTTGAAGAACTTATTATTGGTGAGACGCGACCTGATCTGACGCTCATTCTTGATCTTCCTGCCGAAATTGGTTTGGCGCGCGCCATTGCTCGCCGTGGTGCGGTCGCAGCCGACGGCTTTGAGGCCGAATCTTTGGCTTATCATCGTGGCTTGCGCCAATGTTACCTCGACCTCGCAAATCGCGAACCCGATCGTTGCTTTATCGTTGATGCGGCCGGCAATGAGCAAGACGTTGCCGAACGGGTTTGGTACATTGTATCCGAGCGCTTGCTCGCGCCGGACAACGGACACCCTCATGGCTGAGGAACTTAATCCGGAGCTTGATCGCTATGGCACCTCGCGGCACCCGCGGGAGACGCAGCAGCTTTTTGGGCACGATCGAGAAGAGGCCCAATTTATGGCAGCCTATCGTTCGGGGCGCATGCCGCACGCGTGGCTTTTGGCAGGTCCCGAAGGGATAGGCAAAGCAAGCTTTGCCTATCGAGCCGCTCGGTTTCTCCTTGCCCATAGTGATCCCGCCTCTAAGCAAGTGCAAACAGCCACGTCACTCGATACGGACCCTGATGCGCCCCATTCAAGGCGGATATCGGCTCAGTCGCATGGCGATCTCTACGTCTTAAAGCGGGAAATCGAGGCTGGAAAAAAGACTATTCCGACCGAAATCAAGGTTGACCAGGTCCGGAAGGCCATCCAATTTTTTTCGTCAACCTCGGGCGAGGGCGGTTGGAGGATTGCGATCATCGACGCAATGGACGATTTGAACCGTTCAGGTTCCAATGCACTTTTGAAATTGATCGAAGAACCTCCGCCGCGGTCTTTGTTTCTGATGATCACCTCTGCGCCTGGTCGATTGTTGCCGACTATTCGTTCGCGCTGTCGGGTTTTGAATTTTAGGCCGCTATCCGAAGCCGATATCGTTTCTGCCTTGCTGGACCAACCTCAAGCGGTTGACAGCGAAACTGCGGCGCGTGCGGCGCGCTATGCCGGCGGCTCCGTGCGTGATGCCTTAAAGCTGATGGATCCGACAACCTTAGGGGTCATAGATCATGTTGAAGCCATGCTCCAGCGCCTGCCTAAAATTGATCGCGGTGAACTCTTGACGATGGTGGATGGATTAACAGGTCGTGACAAATCGGCCCAATACGAAACCGTCATCGATACGGTCAATCTATGGCTAAGTACCGAATGCCAAAGACGTGCAGGTGAGGGCGCTCGTCGCCTTGCGCCCTTGGCGGAGGTATGGGAAAAGAGCGCGCGCGCGGCTAGCGAAGCAGATCGTTACAATCTCGATCGACGACCTTTTTTGTTAACGCTGTTCGCCGATCTCGCCGAAGCTGTCCGCCAGTCTCATTCTGTCTGACGGACCAATCGTAGCCATATTGTTTTGTTTCAGGGAAGTTTGGCCATGTCCGGCAAAGAGCGCTTTTTTATTACGACCGCGATTTCTTATCCCAATGGACGGCCGCATATTGGTCACGCCTATGAGCTGATCGCTACCGATGCCATCGCCCGCTTCAAGCGATTGGACGGCGCAGATGTGTTCTTCTTGACCGGCACCGACGAACATGGCCAGAAAATGCTTCAAACGGCTGCCAAAGAGGGCATGACTGCGCTTGAACTTGCCGACCGGAACGCCGCCGTATTTCGCGCCATGGGTGCCGCTCTTAACGCATCGAACGACGATTTTATCCGTACAACTGAAAGCCGGCACAAGGTGGCGTGCCAGGCGATTTGGCAGCGGATGGTTGATAAGGGTGATATCTATAAAGACTCCTACGCGGGATGGTATTCGGTACGCGATGAGGCCTATTTTGCCGAAGACGAAACCGTCGTCGGCAGCGATGGCATCCGCCGTGGCCCGACGGGTACGCCTGTCGAGTGGGTGGAAGAAGAAAGCTATTTTTTCAAATTATCGGCCTATCAGGACCGCCTTTTGGCGCTCTACGATATCAAGCCTGATTTTATCAGCCCCACCGAGCGTCGCAACGAAATCACAAGCTTCGTTAAGTCTGGTTTGCGGGATCTATCCGTCAGCCGCACGACGTTCGATTGGGGTATTCCGGTCCCTGGCGATTCAAAGCATGTCATGTATGTGTGGGTAGACGCGCTGACCAACTATATTACGGCAACGGGATGGCCAGATCCGTCGGCAGAACGTGCGGCCTATTGGCCTGCCAATGTCCACATTATCGGTAAAGATATTGTCCGGTTTCATACCGTCTATTGGCCTGCCTTTTTGATGTCGGCAGAACTTCCATTACCAGCTCGGGTATTCGGTCATGGATTCCTGTTCAACCGTGGCGAGAAGATGTCGAAATCGGTAGGCAACGTGATCGATCCATTCACCTTGGCTGAACATTACGGCGTCGATCAGTTGCGTTACTTTTTTCTCCGTGAAGTCCCATTCGGACAAGACGGAAATTATTCGCATGAAGCCATTGTAAATAGAATCAATGCCGACTTGGCCAATGATCTTGGCAATCTAGCCCAGCGATCCTTGTCGATGGTTGCCAAAAATCTTGACGGTAAAATGCCGTTGTTGGGTGAACTCAGTGAAGCCGATATCGCAATGCTGGGCGATGCCTATGATTTACCTACTAAAGCCCGTGCTTCGATGATTGATTTTGCTCTACACACTATGCTTGGCGATATTTGGCGGGTTGTGGCTGATGCTAATCGTTATTTTGCCTCCGAGGAGCCTTGGGCGAAGAGGAAGAATGATCCTGTTCGCTTTGAAACCGTTTTGGCCGTTACCCTCGAAGTGTTGCGTGTGGTTGGCATTATGGTTCAGCCTGTCATGCCCGTGGCGGCAGCACGATTGCTCGACAGCGTTGGCGCGGGCCAAGATGTGCGCACTTTTGCCGATGCAATAGCCACCAGAGTTGTTGCAGCCGGAACCGTTTTACAACCTCCTCAGCCAATTTTTCCACGCTATGTGGAAACAGAAGGCGATGCGACCAATTAAACGGACCCCAGGCATGATTGTTGACAGCCATTGCCATCTCGATTTTCCTGATTTTGCTCCGGAACAGGCCGATATTATCGCTCGTGCCCATGCCGCAGGCGTTGGCACCATGCTGACCATTTCAACCGAAGTTCAGCGGTATGAACCGATCAAAGCTATCGCCGAGGCCAATGCAAATGTTTGGTGCACCATCGGCACCCATCCCATGCACGCCAACGAAGAGCCTGATCTTACTGTCGAAACCTATATTACGGGCGCTGAACACCCGAAATGTGTCGGCATTGGTGAGGCAGGGCTCGATTTTCACTATGATACAGTTCCGCGCGATATTGCTGATCGGGTGTTTCGAACCCAAATTGCAGCAGCGCGGCAGACAGGACTTCCATTAGTCATTCATTCGCGAAATGCCGATGACGCGATGGCGCGTACGCTCGAAGAAGAGATGGGGAAGGGGGCCTTTAAAGCGGTCCTGCACTGCTTTTCGTCCGGTCGAAAACTAGCGGAAACAGGCATCGCACTTGGACTATATGTATCATTTTCGGGAATCCTCACCTATAACAATTCGCAGGAACTTAGGGAAATTGCCGCCGATATGCCGCTTGATCGGTTGCTTGTCGAGACCGACGCGCCATATCTCAGTCCGCAAAGCCGTCGCGGTAAACGTAATGAACCATCTTATGTGACAGAAACGCATAAAACACTTGCCGACGTGAAAGGCGTGCCGGAAAGTGAACTGGCAATTATCACGACCGACAACTTTTTTAGACTCTTTAGCAAAGCAAAGCGACCATCGGAGCTTCTGCTCGCATGACGATAACGCTGACCATTCTTGGCTGTGGTTCATCGGGCGGCGTGCCGCGTCCAGCTGCAGGCTGGGGCGCGTGCGATCCTACCAATCCAAAAAATCGCCGCAGGCGCTGCTCGATTATGCTAGAGCGCCATCAAGAAAACCGGAAAACAATTGTTATTGTAGATACTTCGCCTGATTTCCGAGAGCAAATGATTAGCGCTGATGTTAAGCATGTAGATGCTGTTTTGTATACGCATGATCATGCCGATCATACGCATGGCATCGACGATATTCGACCGATTGTCCTTAACATGCGCAAAGTCATGCCTACGTATATGACCGCCGAGACATCGGCTAGTTTGCACGCCAAATTCGGCTATTGCTATGTTTCGCCGCCGGGAAGCGATTATCCGCCCATTGTAGAAGATTTTCGTTTGATACCGGGCCATCTGGCACGGCTTTATGGCGCCGGTGGAACAATCAATGCCGTACCGTTTCTCGTCCAGCATGGAACTATCGACGCGCTAGGCTTCCGGTTCGGTAATGTTGCCTATACGCCGGACCTCAACGGCATACCGGATGCAAGCCGTGAAGCGCTAACAGGATTAGATCTCTGGATTATCGACGCGTTGCGCTACACGCGCCATCCGTCACATTTTACCGTTTCCGAAGCGTTGCATTGGATTGAAACGTTAAAGCCAAAGCGAGCCATCCTAACCAATCTCCATACCGATCTCGATTATGAGGCCCTAAAGGCTCAGTTGCCCGAACACATTACACCAGCCTATGACGGCTTGACGGTCGATATTACGGAATATTGTTAAATTGAATATCATTTTTTAGTTCCATAATGTTTCTTATGCGAATTAAATAGCGGTACTCCAACCCTCTCATAAGGCGCTCAACCGTGACCAAGCCATCTCGTAACATTCACGACCTCTTGGCTATTATGGCGTCTTTACGGACACCCATCACAGGGTGCCCTTGGGATCTTGAACAGAGCTTCGCAACCATCGCACCTTACACCATTGAGGAGGCCTATGAGGTTATCGATGCTATCGAACGCGGTGATATGGCAGATTTAAAGGATGAACTAGGCGACCTTTTGCTCCAAGTGGTCTTTCACGCTCGTTTGGCAGAGGAAGAAGGACAGTTCGACTTTGGCGGCGTCGTTGAAGCCATTACCTCCAAGATGATCAGGCGGCACCCGCATGTATTTGGAGATACGAAGGATTTATCGCCGGATCAGGTAAAATCCATGTGGAGCCAAATTAAAGCAGCTGAAAAGGCCGAAAAGGATGCCGCGCGAGGATCAACGGGCATTTCGACAATAAACGAGCCAAACTCGGTTTTAGCAAATGTCCCGCCTCACCTCCCTGCTCTTATTCGTGCGGTTAAACTACAAACAAAAGCATCAGCCGTAGGCTTTGACTGGAACGACGCTCGCTTAGTGCTGGATAAGGTGCGGGAAGAAACATCAGAGATCGTGGAAGCTATCGACCTTGGCGATCCCCAATTAATCGAAGAGGAAATTGGGGATTTACTATTCGTGGTCGCTAATCTGGCTCGACACGTCAAAGTCGACCCGGAGCATGCATTGCGTCAAGCTAATCATAAATTTACTAGAAGATTCATATATATAGAAGAAAAACTTAAATTATCAAATAAATCAATATCGGATGCCACACTCGACGAAATGGATGCGTTGTGGAATGAAATCCGCGTCGCCGATAAAGGGATAGCGTCTTAGGATCCCTCTTTCCGGATCAATTTAGCGTCAGGAAAGCGACGCAAAAGACGGGTTTCTTTTTCCGGCAATACGCGTACCGCTAGACGATATCGACCATCGTCTGTCATCCGCCGTTCAAGTACTTCCGCATCTTCATAGAGCCAATTCATCAAACGTCCATCGGCGGGACCGAGCGCCACCGAATAGACGGAACTCGCACGAGCAACCCGCCGCTCGACCAAGGCGAGTAATCCATCGACACCCTCCCCGGTTACGGCTGAAACGAGTACCGGACGCTCCGCCGTAGGCCGATGTCCGACTAACCCCTCCAGTTTAATCCGTTCGTCGGACGGTAAAAGGTCAGCCTTGTTCCAGACTTCAACCAATCGCGTATGATCGTCGGGATCGACGCCAAGGTCTCTCAATATGGTAACGACGTCGGCGGCCTGTGCCTCGGTGTCGCCGTGGGAAACGTCACGGACATGCAAAATGACATCCGCTGATATAACGTCTTCGAGGGTTGCGCGAAAAGCGGCCACCAACATTGTAGGCAAATCGGAGATGAAACCCACGGTATCGGAAAGTATAATCGGGGCACCATGCGGTAATTTCGTAACACGCGCGGTCGGATCAAGCGTGGCAAATAACATGTTTTCGGCCAGCACATCTGCCGCTGTAAGGCGATTGAAAAGTGTCGATTTTCCGGCGTTGGTATAGCCCACCAACGCCACCACCGGATAGGGTGCGCGGTCCCTACCCTTGCGGTGTAAACCGCGGGTCCGCTTAACGGATTCAAGGTCCCGCTCGATCTTGATCATCCGTTCCTGAATCAGTCGCCGGTCGGCTTCGATCTGGGTTTCGCCCGGTCCACCCAGAAATCCGAATCCGCCCCGTTGCCGTTCCAGATGGGTCCATGAACGGACCAGACGGCTCTTTTGATAGGAAAGATGGGCTAATTCGACCTGCAACGTACCTTCCTTGGTCCGTGCCCTTCGTCCGAAAATCTCTAAAATCAAGCCCGTGCGATCAATCACTTTGACGCCGAGCGCGCGTTCCAAGTTGCGTTGCTGCACCGGACTAAGCGCACAATCGACAACGACGAGTGAGATATCCTCGGCGTCCACATAGGCATGCAGCTCCTCGATCTTGCCTGTTCCGATAAAGGTAGCGGGCCGAGGCGCTGCAATGGGGATCATCAAGGCACTGACAACAACTATATCGATCGCGGCAGCTAGGCCTGATGCCTCGTCGAGGCGAGCATCAAAATCCCGCAAATTGGATTCAGGCGATCCGGATGCCGCTCGACGCGACGCCGCACGGCTCGTGAGATAAGGACCGATCACAAGGGTGCGGGTGCCAGTCGAAATGTCTTTGGTGGCGTCTTCCGAGCCTACGGTAAACCGATCGGAGGAGGAATGATCGTTACCCAATTTAATCTTTCAGGACCGCGCCGGTTTCATCCGTCGGGTCAAATAGGGTCACGGGTGAGCCGGGCATAATGGTTGAAATCGCATGTTTATAGACCAGTTGAGAATGGCCATCGCGCCGGAGCAATAAGCAAAAATTATCAAACCATGTCACGACGCCCTGCAATTTGACGCCATTCACCAGAAAGATTGTCAGCGGAATTTTGCTCTTGCGAACTTGGTTGAGAAAAGTGTCTTGTAGATTTTGTGCCCGTTCAGTTGCCATTTTTAGCCTCTTTTTGTTTTTGCCGGAGCAGAGCGGCCCTCGGTCCTTTTTAACGACAGAATTTTTGCTAAACCAATTCCCGCCTACACAAACACACAATGGCGGTCGTCGAGTGGAAGAATTTCAACGCTAGGTATACATAGTCAAAGGTTAGGTTCGCTTCAACCTACCCCGAGCGATTTAAGCTTACGATGAAGAGCCGACCGCTCCATATCCACGAATTCAGCTGTGCGCGAGATATTACCGCCAAACCGATTGATTTGCGCCACAAGATATTCGCGTTCGAAAACCTCCCGCGCCTCCCTAAGCGGCATCGCCATTAGTTTTTCTCCACCCTGCCCGCCTGGTAACGCTGGAACGGACGCACCAACATCTGTCGGCAGCAGTTCCGCCGTAATCATTGAACCTGGATCGCCGCCGGCCATAATCAGCATACGTTCAACGCTGTTGCGCAATTGCCGAACATTTCCCGGCCAATCATGGGCCTGCAAAACCGCCAATGCGTCATCGGCAATTGGTCTTTGCGTCAAACCCGTCGCCCGCGCTATTTGCTCCATAAAGTGGTTTACCAGAAGGGAGATATCGTCACGTCGTTCTGACAAAGGTGGAACCCGAACGGGGACAACATTTAGCCGATGTAAAAGATCCTCCCGGAATCGGCCCGATTGGACTTCCGATACAAGATCACGGGATGTTGACGATAAGATCCGAACATCGACGGTAACTTTAGTTGAACCGCTCACGCGCTGAAAAGTTTGATCGATCAGGACGCGCAAAATCTTATTCTGGGTTTCCTTTGGCATATCCGCTACTTCGTCAAGATAGAGGGTGCCGCCGTGTGCTTCTTCCAGTGCGCCGATCCGGTTGGGACCTGACGCGCCATCTTCTATGCCAAAAAGCTCGGCCTCCATCGATTCCGGCGTAATGGTTGCAGCATTGAGCGTAACAAAGGGTCCCGACGACCGCTCCGATGCAGCATGGATCATACGGGCGACCAATTCCTTACCGCTGCCCGACGGGCCGGCAATCAACACACGCGCATTGCTGGCTGCAACCCGCTCAATGGCTTGACGGAGGTGATTCATCACCGTTGAATGACCGATAAGTTCGGATGCCTGCGGTGCCTTAGTCCGCAATTCTTTGACCTCGCGCTTTAAGCGAGATGTCTCCAGCGCACGATCGGCCACGAGGAGCAATCGATCAGATTTGAAAGGTTTTTCAATAAAATCATAGGCACCCCGCTTGATCGCCGAGACCGCCGTCTCGACATTGCCGTGTCCTGAGATCATCACGACCGGTAGATCGGGATTTTGCTCTTTTATTAGGTCCAGCAATTGCAAACCGTCCAACCGCGAGCCTTGAATCCAGATATCGAGAAAAATCAGGTTGGGGCGCCGTGACGCAATCGCGTCCAGAGCATGATCGGCATCCGCGGCTGTCCGGCATTTAAATCCCTCGTCCTCTAAAATGCCCGCAACGAGGTCCCGGATATCGGCTTCATCATCAACAATCAGAATATCAGCGCTCATAGAGCCTCCTCAGCATCCAATTTCGATGCGACCTCATTCACAGAAATCGGGAACCAGAGCCTAACCCGCGCACCTCGTTTGCCATCCGACCGGTCCAGCAATTCAACGCCACCGCCATGCTCCTCAAATATCTTCCCGACGATCGCCAACCCCAGACCGGTGCCACCGACGCGGGTCGTCATATAGGGCTCAAGCAAACGTTGCCTGCTTTCAACCGGAAATCCTTTGCCATTATCCGTGACATCGATGGACATGATGCCGGGTACCGACGGATCAACCGTAACCTCTATAAGACCTTCGCCGCGCTCCGACGATGGCACGGCCATAATGGCCTCGGTTGCGTTTTTGACAATATTCGTGAGTGCCTGCGAAATAAGCCTACGGTCAAAACTCGCCCGAACCAGTCCTGCGGGTACCGCATCCGAAAAAACAATATCCGGATGTGCCACCCGCATTAGGAAAAGGACCTGTCGGATGACGCTGGCAACATCATCAACTTCAGGGAGGGGTTTCGGCATACGGGCGAAGGAAGAGAACTCGTCCACCATCCGTTTGATATCGTCGACCTGCCGAATGATCGTATCGGTGCATTGATCAAAAATATCGCGATCGGTTGTGATGATCTTGCCATATTTGCGGCGAATTCGTTCGGCTGACAGTTGGATGGGCGTCAACGGATTCTTAATTTCATGCGCGATGCGTCGCGCCACATCGGCCCATGCCGAAGTACGCTGGGCTGTCACAAGGTCTGTAATATCGTCAAGGGTCACAATCGCTCCGCTTGCCGCACCGGCTGCCTGCTCGCTCGTGACACGAACCGTTAAAGTTCGCTCCTTTCCGGACGATCCAAATGAGATTTGTCCTTGAACAGGACGACCTTTGTCCACAAGCGCCGGGCTAATAAATTCGGCAAAGGCCGGAATGGCCTCAGCCAAAGATTTCCCAAGAAGGTCAACGGCAAGATCACCCAACAAAATTTCAGCCGAAGGGTTCAGAACCGTGACCTTCCCCTCTCCATCGAGCCCGATGACCCCCACCGATACACCCGACAAAACAGCTTCAGTAAAGCGCCTCCGGCTATTCATCAGCAAATTAGCAGCCTGCAAATCTTCAGTTTGATGGCGAAGTTCCGCCGCCATCTTATTAAAGGTTTCGCCCAAATGCCCCAAATCACCGCCACTGCCCGTAATGGGAACCCTGACGTCATAATTCCCCGTTGCGACCTGATCGGTCGCAAAAATTAGCCTCCGAATAGGAGCCACAAGCCAATTGGCGAAACTCAGACCAATCCAGACCGACGAGAGCATCAAAATGACCGAAATCAGCGAATACATACTCGCGAAGGCTATTTGCACACCTAGTTTTTGATTGGCTAAAGCATCGTAATATCGAACCGCAAGTTCGGCCTGCTGCGGGAATTTGAGTGCTTTTGGATCAATCGTTCGTGCCACGAGCAAATACTGCTCGTCAAAACCGGGTACCCGCACCAACGCCCTGAAAATATTGCTGTTTTCTTGCAGTAGGCAGATGCCATCACCCGACTCTTCTGCCGCTGCAAATTCATCCGATTTAGGAATGACAAGATCGGGCACGGCGACATTGTCGATCCGCTCCAATAGTGTGCCGTCTGATTTCAGTAAGACAGCAACAAAAAAGCCCAAGAAATAAGAACGTGATTTCATAAAATCATGAAATCCGTTGGGATTTTGATCGAAAAGTGGCTTGGCTTGGCCAATATCGGCTGCCATCAAGCGAACTTCGCGGCCAATGGCACGGCACTGAAACTCTTGATAGGCACGTGCAACGCTTACCGAGGTTTGAAGCAATTCTTTGATCTGGC
The DNA here is from genome assembly GCA_903900975.1 of uncultured Hyphomicrobiales bacterium. Lineage (GTDB taxonomy): Bacteria > Pseudomonadota > Alphaproteobacteria > Rhizobiales > Beijerinckiaceae > CAIUPE01. The sequence goes on from CAIUPE010000045.1 coordinate 12,526, forward strand.
CGCTAAACGAAATGTCGATTCCTCTTTCGAGGGTCAGCCAGCCCACGATCGCAACAAGTATGGCAGGGGCTGCCGCCACAAAACCAAATAAGGCGACAATTCGAACGTGCAGTGCCGAACCAGCAACCCCCGCACGTCGGGCCTTCAGCAGGCGATAGGCTTCAAAGCCAACCATCAGCAATAAAATGCCGATCAACACACCATTGACGGCAAACAGGGCAATCACGACATCATGGGTGGGCACGATCGGCACAAAATTAGCGAGCACCAAAAACGTCGCAAGAGCCGATATCAGAGCAAGCGCCACAATCACAATACCAAACGCGCTACGCCAAACCGCCGATAGCCTAACGCCTGGACGTTGTCCCGTTGATCGCCGCGCTTTGAAAAATGCTGTTAGCGCCATTCCTGCTCAATCCTATGCCGCCGCGTATTGCAGCTCTGCCATAGGTGCAATCTAGCAACAGTGTTGCCGAATGACCACAAACACTGGAGGGAAAAATTGGTTTATCCTCGAAAAAAGCCTTAACGAAGGGTGCGAATAATCCGAATATCAAGATCGCGGATTTTTTTTCTAAGGGTATTGCGGTTGACCCCTAACAATTCCGCAGCCTTGATTTGATTGCCACGGGTTGCGGCCATCGCAGCATTGATTAGCGGCTCTTCTACATCGCGTAAAATCCGGTGATAGAGTCCGGGAGGCGGCAAATCGCCTTTAAAGCTTGCGAAATAGACATCTAGATGTTGTTCGACCGCCTCACTCAAAGTGGCTGCCGTTCGAACGTCGCCGCTTGAAACGTATCCAAACATCGGCGTTTCCACCAGCTCAGCATCAACAATTGATTCTGTGATCGTTTCTTGCGGATAAAGGGCAGCAAACCGGCGAACGAGATTTTCAAGCTCGCGCACATTACCCGGCCAACGGTGACGTTTTAGGCGCTCAAGGGCTGATGTATCGATTTGTTTCGACGGTAACCCCTCCTTTTCCGATAGCGTGAAAAAGTGCCGTACAAGATCAGGTAAATCCTCGATACGTTCGCGCAACGGCGGAAGCCGCAGGGGAACTACGTTTAGCCGAAAAAACAGATCCTCGCGAAAGAGGCCCTGTTGGATGGCCTGACGCAGATCTTTGTTCGTCGCAGCAACAATGCGGACATCGGTTTTAATCGAGGTCCGCCCGCCAATGGTGGAATATTCGCCTTCTTGCAACACGCGCAACAGCCGCGTTTGTGCCTCCATTGGCATATCGCCGATTTCGTCCAAGAACAATGTTCCACCTTCGGCCTGTTCAAACCGGCCCGTTGCACGGTTTACCGCGCCGGTAAACGAACCACGCTCGTGACCAAACAGCTCGCTCTCAATCAAATCGCGGGGAATTGCCGCCATATTAACCGCAACAAAAGGACCCTTTCTACGCTTGCCGTAATCATGCAAGGCTCGGGCGACCAGTTCCTTTCCGGTGCCCGATTCACCCATGATCATAACGGTTAACTCGGTGGCCATCAGACGAGCCAGGGAGCGGTAGAGGTCCTGCATCGCTGGCGAGCGCCCAACCAAAGGAATTTCCTCTTGAATGGCGTCGGCCGGAGGCTTCACCACATCGCGAGGTCGCGACAGAGCGCGTTGAATGATGGCAATTAACTCTTTTAAATCGAACGGCTTAGGCAAATATTCGTAAGCACCCCGTTCGGACGCACGAATGGCCGTCATGAAGGTATTTTGAGCACTCATTACAATCACTGGCAAATCGGGGCGCAGCTTTTTGATACGAGGCAATAAATCAAACGCATTTTCATCGGGCATCACGACGTCTGTTACGACAAGGTCACCCTCGCCCGCTGCCACCCAGCGCCAAAGTGTCGTGGCTTGTCCTGTCACGCGCACATCATAACCAGCACGACCAAGCGCCTGATTTAGGACCGTCCGGATTGCCGCATCATCATCCGCGACCAGAATGGTACCATTTGCCATCGTTTACCCGTCACTTTCCACGGCCCGCTCGTCACGCGGTGCCTGCATCGACAAAAGTACCCTGAAGACCGTTCGTCTCGGCAAGGACTCGCACTCGACGACCCCACCGTGATCACCGATAATCTTGGATACTAAAGCAAGACCGAGGCCAGAACCTGACGCCTTGGTCGAAATAAAGGGATCGAACAAGCTGCGCATGAGGTTTTCAGGAACCCCTGGCCCATTATCTCGAATGCAAATTTCAAGCGGCAACGCCACGCGACTAGTGCTTCCGGGCACAACCATTCGTACGCCGGTGCGATAGCCTGTCGACATTTCAATTTCGCCATCGACAGCATCGGGTCCAATCGCTTCAGCTGAATTTTTTATCAAATTTAAAAAGACCTGAATAAGCTGATCACGGTTACACCACACGGGTGGTAACGATGGATCATAAGCTTCCGTGAACCGGATATGCCTTGCAAATCCCGAGGCGGCCAACCGCTTCACATGGTCCAAGACGCTATGAATGTTCACAGGCTCACGTTCGACCGGGCGTCCATCTGAAAAATCTTCGAACCGATCCACCAATTTCACAATCCGGTCCGTCTCGTCGCAGATCAACCGCAGCAGACTAAGGTCGTCGCCATCGACGGATGTTTCGAGTAATTGAGCCGCCCCACGGATACCCGAAAGCGGGTTTTTAATTTCGTGCGCTAGCATCGATCCCATGGCCGAAATCGAACGAGCTGCCCCGCGATGCGTCAATTGTCTGTCCATTTTTTCAGCAATTGTCTTTTCTTGGAGCATAATGACGACATTGCTGGCATCGTCGGATTCGAGCGTTGCGAATAAATCCACAATCTTATCGAAGCCGATCCGCGGGGTTCCAATATCAACCCGATATTCGCTTACGCTACCACCATTGGCCCGAACTTGCTGGACAAGGGCAAGCAAGGGCGAGCCAAAGGGCACGATATCCGCCACCGTGTTGCGCCGCAGAACCGACAGGCTCATCTGGAAAAACGACTGCGCCGCGAGGTTAGCCTCAATGATAAAATCGTCCTTGCCGATTACAATAACGGGTAACGGCAAAACATTCAGGATTGCATCGCCCCTCACATCGGGCTGACGTATGCTTGGTTCGTGAAGCTGCGTCATCCATCTCTCCGTTGGACATCGAATGTATAAATGTTCCGCAGGAGGCTGATGACCACTACAGGCGATATCGACGTCACCAATTCCGTCCGCCATTGCGTCGGAATGGCGGAATTTAAGCCCATGGCATCCTCAGCATAGGCCGCAAGGTGTTTACGAGCATGACGGATACCTGTCTCCTTCCCCATCGCGGATAGCAACCCCTCATAATGTTCGACGGCCGCTTCCAGCCGTAACGCTGCATCAGGCGGAGCGATCTCGCGATTTTCGGCTAATCCTTTCGCGATTTGTCCTACAAGCCAAGGTCTTCCCAGAGCCGAGCGGCCGATCATAACGCCATCAGCGCCTGAAGAATGCATCATGGCTCGAGCATCGTGGACATCATGGCAATCCCCGTTCGCGATGACTGGAATTGACACCGCCTCTACAACACCGCGAATAGCAGCCCAATTGGCGACGCCCTTGTAGAATTGGCAACGGGTGCGACCATGAACAGTGACGAGTTTCGCTCCGAGGGCCTCCGCTCGACGTGCCAATTCAGGGGCATTAAGACTATTGTCGTCCCATCCCAAGCGCATTTTGACGGTAACTGGGATGTTTACTGCCGAAACCGTTGCTTCAATTAACCGCGCCGCGTGGTCGAGATCACGCATTAAGGCCGAACCGGCAAAGCCGCCCGTCACACGCTTGGCTGGACATCCCATATTAATATCAACGATCGCAGCACCCGACGCCTCAGCAAGCCTTGCTGCCTCGCCCATCCAACGTGGGTCGCATCCCGCAATTTGAACAACATGCTGGTCAATACCGCCACCTTCGGCACGAAGTCGGGACTCTTCTGATCCTTGAACAAAATCGTCAGACGCGACCATTTCGGAAACCACTAAGGACGCTCCAAAGCGCCTCGAAATTCGACGCATGACATGATCCGTCACGCCCGACATCGGCGCCAAAATAGCGCGTCCGTCCAACTCGATTGTTCCAATCGCTAAAGCATGATATGAATGCATAAAAATTAGGCAAAATTTAAACTGCCTATATTCTAACCGCTCGGCTACGTTGCAGCAAGAAAAAAAGACCTTCAATATGAAAGGAATTGGGGGTGGCAGACCAATGAATACCGAACAACAAGTTGACCTGACGGCACAAAAGTTTCAAATCACCCCGCATGTCACCCTTTTTAACCGTACCTGATCGCATTACCGTCGCAGCTTTGATTGTTGCTGCTGGACGCGGCTTGCGGGTTGGTATCGATCTACCCAAACAATATCTCGATTTAGGTGGCGAAGCCGTTCTGGCTAGAAGCATCCGTTGCTTGGCAGCGGATCGTCGGGTCCGGTCTATCATTTGCGTTATTCATCCAGATGACCGTGCGCTATACGATGATGCCATCGCGGTGTTAGAGCCCGAAATCATTGCGCTCCTTCTTGAACCAGCTCATGGCGGCGTAACCCGTCAGGCTTCAGGCCATGCGGGGCTGGAAGCTCTCGCTGCTGGGCATAACATCCCTGATATTGTGCTTGTTCATGACGCAGCACGCCCCTTTACAAGCCCTGCCCTTGTTGCTCGAAGCATCGAGGCGGCTTACGCCAAAGGAGCCGCAATTCCAGGTGTTGCCGTGACTGACACCATCAAGCGGGTTGATCTCCTTGGCCAGATTACCGACACGCCGGCCCGGCGAGATCTTCGAGCCGTACAGACGCCACAAGCGTTCCGCTTTGACCTTCTTCTCAAAGCGCATCGGGCCGCTGTTTTGGTGAAGGACGAAGATTTTACCGATGACGCCGCGATTGCCGAATGGGCCGGACAATCGGTTCATGTTTTCGACGGAGAGCTTGGCAATACCAAACTCACGACCTCCGCCGACTTTGTGACAGCACGGGAGAAAAACAGGGGCAATATGGAGAGCAGAACCGGAATTGGCTATGACGTGCACGCTTTTGCCGAAGGCGAGCATGTGATTTTAGGTGGCATTACCCTGCCCCACAGTCATCGCCTTTCTGGCCATTCGGACGCCGACGTCGTGCTCCACGCCATCACGGATGCTATTTTTGGAGCCTTGGCAGATGGCGATATAGGCTCGCATTTTCCGCCTTCTGATCCGCAATGGAAGGGCGCTCATTCGCGAATCTTCCTTGAATATGCTGTCCAGCGCGTCACAGCGCGAGGCGGCCGGATTATTCATCTCGATACCACGGTCATTTGCGAAGCACCAAAAATTGGGCCCCATCGCGACCAGATGCGCGAAAGCATCGCTTCGATATGTGGCCTATCGCTCGATCGCGTGGGGGTAAAAGCCACGACGACCGAGCAACTAGGCTTTACCGGCCGTCGTGAGGGTATTGCGGCGCAGGCGATTGCGACCATTCAACTTCCAGCCAGTGAATAAAAATGGCCGAGAATGAAAAAATCAACGCTTTGGCGAGTTCGGTGATCGAGCGCTGCCTCGCGTCTGGGCTTAAAGTCGCCACAGCCGAATCCTGCACCGGCGGGCTCGTGGCGGGTGCACTAACCGGTGTTTCGGGATCCTCTGGCGTGGTGGATTGCGGATTTGTCACCTATTCGAATGAGGCCAAAGCAGAAATGCTGGGCGTTGATAAGGCGCTCATCGAAGCCCATGGCGCGGTGAGTGAACCGGTAGCCCGCGCAATGGCGGAAGGTGCGTTGGCTCATTCGCGCGCCGACATCACTGTTGCCATTACAGGGATTGCAGGACCGGGCGGTGGGTCAGATCTTAAGCCCGTGGGCCTCGTGCATTTTGCTTGCGCAAGCAAGGGATCACCAACCCGCCATCTCGAGCGGCGCTATGGCGAACTTGGGCGTGAAAACGTACGTGCGGCGGCGGTGATGCAAGCCTTAGACTTAATTAACGAGATCACGCGTTAGAGCATGATGCGCAAAAATGGTAACTTATATTGCGAAACGGACCGCGAGCCCCCCGGCTCGCATCCTATGCGCGTCAGGAGACGCGCGGTCTAAGACTTGTGCGTGAGAGGACGATGGGCCGCGAGCCTCCCGGCTCGCATCCCATATGCGTCGGAAGCGACAATCACTTCCCATAAACGGCACCGGCGCGCTCGACAAAGGCGTCGGAGAAGCGCTTGAAGGCCGCCTCAAACATAGCGCCCATCAATAGGCCCAACATGCGCGATTTGAAGGCGTAATCGATAAAAAACTCAACCTTGGTGCCACTGGCTTCACTCACGAAAACCCAGCGGTTTTCCATATGGCTGAAGGGGCCATCGACATATTCGACCAGAATCTTGTTGTTGGCCTTGTCGAGCGTAACGCGTGAGGTAAATGTCTCGCGGATGGCTTTATAGCCAACCGTCATATCGGCCAGTAAAACCTCGCGGCCATCGTCCAAAGGCGTGCGGCGGCGCACTTTTAACCCCTCGCATAGGGGCAAAAATTCCGGATATTTTTCAACATCGGCAACGAGTGTAAACATCTGGTCGGGCGCAAAGCCTACGGTGCGCGAGGATTGGAAGGTGGGCATGGTTGCTTACCGTCCCAACGCTTTGGCGCGCGCCGCCCGGAGCTTGGCAAAATCCTCGCCCGCGTGATGCGATGAGCGTGTGAGCGGCGTTGCAGATACCAGCAAAAAGCCCTTGGTATAAGCAATCGTCTCATAGGCCTTGAACGCTTCCGGCGTGACGAATTCGATCACGGCATGGTGCTTTTTGGTGGGCTGCAAATATTGGCCGATGGTGAGGAAATCGACATCCGCCGAGCGCAGATCATCCATGAGTTGCAGCACTTCGTTCCGCTCTTCGCCTAACCCCACCATGATGCCAGATTTGGTGAAAATCGAGGGATCAAGCTCTTTAACCCGCTGCAAAAGCCGAATGGAATGGAAATAACGCGCGCCGGGACGAACGGTGAGATAGTTGGACGGTACGGTTTCGAGATTGTGGTTAAACACATCAGGTTTTGCTTCAACAACTACTTCTAACGCACCGTCTTTTCTTAAAAAATCAGGTGTAAGAATTTCAATTGTCGTGAGCGGTGAACGGGCGCGAATGGCACCGATCACTTGGGCAAAATGCTCGGCACCGCCATCTTTCAGATCGTCGCGATCGACCGATGTGATGACGACATGTGAGAGGCCGAGCTTTGCGACCGCATCGGCGATTTTGGCGGGTTCGTCGCCATCAAGCGCGCCAGGCATACCGGTTTTGACGTTACAGAACGCGCAAGCGCGCGTGCAGGTGTCGCCCATAATCATGAAAGTGGCGTGCTTCTTCTCCCAGCACTCGCCGACATTCGGGCAACCGGCTTCCTCGCACACGGTGACGAGGCTGTGCTCTTTCACGATGCGGTTCGTCTCGGCCCAGAGCGGCGAGCCAGGCGCTTTAACGCGAATCCAGTCGGGCTTGCGCTGAATGGGGCTATCGGGCCGGTTGGCCTTTTCCGGATGGCGCGCAGCCGCAGCCGCTTTGCGAGGATCATCCTTCAAGAAATCAATAACCGTGGCCATGAACACTTCCGATTAAATTGTATTACGCCGTTGGATCGACGACAGACATCCCATCACGCGCCGCATGCAACACACGAACAACATCTATGCCGCTAGGGTGAAGAAGAGGCTGATCAATGATCAAATGGCTCCGATAAACAAACACGCGGATCATAGGATATTTTTTTTAAACCTCGCATTACCAATTTCTGGACTATCAACAAGCGTCCTAAGCGTCGCCTCAAGCCCATAGAGATAGTTTTGCGCTGCGATCGGGTTATCGCGGGCAATCACCCGATACATCTCAATTAGATCAGCTTTGGCAAGCGGCCTCCGCCGAATGACGCCCATGGCTATCGTGCAATCGGTTGGGACGCCTCACGGATTAATGCCTCCATACCCTCCCATTCAACAGAAGGACCACTTTCAAGCCCGGCAGCGATCTCGCTTTCAAATTCTTGAAGCTGGGCCAATCGCGAAAGCTCGGCGCGCTCAAGCAGATTAAGGCCTGCGCCAACAACGTCACTGGCTTCAACGAAGCGGCCCTGCTTCACCATCTCCGATATGAAAGCGGACTGCTTGTCATCCAAAGTAAGTTCGAAGGAATGCTTCATCTTTTCTGCCTCGACATGATCGCTCTATATGTGGATAGCGCGCCCATACGCATCAAGCACGCTCTCATGCATCATCTCAGAAAGTGTTGGATGCGGGAAGACCGTGTGCATCAAATCTTCTTCCGTCGTTTCCAAGCCCATCGCGACCACAAAGCCTTGGATGAGTTCGGTCACTTCTGCACCTACCATATGCGCGCCCAAAAGCTTGCCTGTCTTGGCGTCGAAAATGGTTTTGACCAAACCGTCAGGCTCGCCAAGCGCAATCGCCTTGCCATTGCCCATAAAGGGGAAACGACCGACTTTAAGGGTGAAGCCAGCGTCTTTCGCCTTAGTTTCGGTTAAGCCAACGGATGCAATTTGCGGGTGGCAATAGGTGCAGCCCGGAATTTTGAGCTTGTCCATGGCGTGGACGTGCAACCCCTTGATGGCCTCAACGGTAAGCACGCCTTCATGCTCGGCCTTGTGCGCCAGCATTGGGGGGCCCGCGACATCGCCAATGGCGTAGATACCGGCGACATTGGTTTTGCCCAACCCATCGGTAACGATGCAGCCGCGATCGGTTTTGACGCCCAGAGCTTCAAGGCCAAGGCCTTCAATGTTACCGATTACGCCCACGGCGGAGATCAGACGGTCCGCGGTAATATCAACGGAAGCGCCCTTCTCATCCACCACGGTGGCGGTTACCGAATTGGCACCCTTTTTAACAGCCGTAACCTTCGCGCTGGACATGATCTTCATGCCAAGCTTTTCGAAACGCTTGCGGGCAATGGCGGCGATATCCGCATCCTCAACGGGAAGAATTTGCGGCATAACCTCGACAACCGTTACTTCCGCGCCCATGGAGCGGTAGAAACTCGCAAACTCAATGCCGATGGCGCCTGAGCCCATCACGATGAGCGATTTCGGCATGAAATCCGGCACCATCGCTTCAAAATAGGTCCAGATCAGCTTCTGATCCGGCTCGATGCCCGGAAGTGCACGTGGCCGCGCGCCGGTGGCAATAATGATGTGCTTGGCGGTGTAGGTGCCCTCACCCAGCACGCCCTTCGGCACCGGATGCTGTGGCTGCACGGCGGGCTTGGTGGCCTTACCAACGATCACTTCGCCGGTTTTGGTGATTTTGGCTTCGCCCCAGATGACATCGACTTTGTTCTTCTTGAGCAGGAACCCGACACCGCCATTCAATTGCCCTGATACGCCGCGCGAGCGCTTGACGATATCAGCAATATCAAAGCCCATTTTGCCTTCAAGTGTCAGGCCGTAATCCTTGGCATGCGTTGCCTGATGGAAAATTTCGGCTGAGCGAAGCAGCGCCTTGGTTGGGATGCAGCCCCAATTGAGGCAGATGCCGCCGAGATGCTCGCGCTCCACCACGGCGGTTTTAGATCCGAGTTGAGCCGCACGGATCGCGGTGACATAGCCGCCCGGACCACCGCCAATGATGAGAATGTCGTAGGAAGTGCTCATGCGCCGCAAACCTTCTATTCAGAAATCTGATGCTCGATGGCCCGCTTCTCCCCTTGCGGGAGAAGCGGTCAGCGGAGCTGACCGATGAGGGGTTACGCTATTCGCCTAACCATCAGCCCCTCATCCGTCATGCTTCGCATGACACCTTCTCCCGTCCAGGAGAAGGGAATTACTTATTTTTAAACCAACATACCGACCGGATTTTCGATCAGCGTCTTGAACGCTTGGATAAGCTCGGCACCCAATGCACCATCCACTGCGCGGTGATCGGTCGAGAACGTCACGGTCATCACAGTCGCAACCGCAAGCTGGCCGTTTTTCACCACGGCGCGTTGCTCGCCAGCACCTACCGCCAAAATGGTCGCATGCGGCGGGTTGACGATGGCTTGGAAGTTTTTGACGCCAAACATGCCGAGATTGCTCACCGCTGTTGAGCCGCCCTGATATTCTTCAGGCTTCAATTTACGGTTGCGCGCGCGGGCTGCCAGATCCTTCATCTCGTTCGAGATGGCGGAAAGCGACTTCAGCTCGGCTTTGCGCACAATCGGGGTAATCAGTCCGCCTGGGATCGAAACCGCAACGCCAACATCCGCGTGTTTGTGCTTAAGCATAGCGCCTTCGGTCCACGTAACATTGGCATCGGGCACCCGCATCAACGCGACAGCCAAGGCCTTGATCACGAAATCATTGACCGAGAGTTTGTAAGCAGGCTTGCCATCCGCGCCCTTTGGCGCTGACGCGTTGATGGCTTCGCGTGCCGCCATGAGGGCATCGAGCTCGCAATCGGCTGAGACGTAGAAATGCGGGATGGTTTGCTTGGCTTCCAGCAACCGCCGCGCAATCGTTTTGCGCATTGAATCGTGAGGAATTTCCTCATAGGAGCCCACTTCAAAGAGCTTCTTGACAGTTTCATCCGCCATGCCGGTGGCCATGACCGGCGCAGCAACCGAAGCCGCAGGCGCCGCGCGTTTTGCCGTGCCGCCCGCAAGGGCGGCCTTGATGTCCCGCTCGACAATACGGCCATGCGGGCCGGAGCCTGCGATGGTGGCCAAATCAAGCCCAGCTTCTTTCGCCATCCGTTTGGCAAGCGGCGAAGCAAAGAGTTTTGCGCCGGATGCGACCGGCGCGGCAGGGGCCGTGGCCACGGGTGCCGAAGCAGGCGTAGCTGTTGGCGTTGCGGCCGGAGCCGCCGCAACTTTCGGCGCACCTGCGCCACCCGCTGCAACCTTGCTAACATCCTCCCCATCCGATGCGATCAGCGCGATGACTTGGTTGACCGCCACATCCTGCGTGCCACCCGGCACCAGAATTTTGGCCAAAATCCCTTCATCAATGGCTTCTACTTCCATCGTCGCCTTATCGGTTTCGATTTCAGCCAGAATGTCGCCGGATTTGATCCGGTCCCCTTCCTTTTTCAACCATTTGGCAAGATTGCCCTTTTCCATCGTCGGAGAAAGGGCAGGCATCAGAATTTCAACAGCCATGAGTGCCTCCCCGATCAGCGATAGCAGACGGATTTAACCGCCTCGACGACCTCAGCCACATTCGGCAGCGCCAGTTTTTCGAGATTGGCGGCATAAGGCATCGGCACGTCTTTGCCGGTGATGCGCTTGACCGGTGCATCGAGATAATCAAATGCGCGCTCCATAATCTGCGCCGAAATCTCGGAACCGATGCCCGATTGTGGCCACCCTTCTTCAACCGTCACGCAGCGACCAGTCTTTTGCACGGAGGCCAACACGGTCTCAATGTCCATTGGACGGATCGTGCGAAGATCAATCACTTCGGTCGATATGCCAGCGGCGGCCAATTCGTCGGCGGCTTTAAGCGCATAGGTCATGCCGATCGAGAAGGATACGATCGTCACATCCGTGCCCTCGCGAGCAATGCGGGCTTTGCCGATGGGAACGACAAAATCGTCCATTTTCGGCACCGGACCGGTCTGGCCATAGAGAATTTCGTTCTCGAGGAACACAACCGGGTTCGGGTTACGGATCGCAGCTTTTAGCAAGCCCTTCGCATCAGCGGCGGTCGAAGGCGAAACCACCAACAGGCCCGGCACTTGCGAATACCAAGCCGTGTAATCTTGGCTATGCTGCGCACCAACGCGGGCTGCGGCACCATTCGGGCCGCGGAACACGATGGGGCAACCCATCTGGCCACCCGACATATAGAGCGTTTTGGCGGCAGAATTGATAATATGATCAATGGCTTGCATGGCGAAGTTAAACGTCATGAATTCCACAATCGGACGCAGGCCCGTAAGCGCCGCACCCACCGCCATACCAGCAAAACCATGCTCGGTGATTGGCGTATCGACCACGCGGCGCGGACCGAATTCTTGCAGCAGGCCTTGGGTGATTTTGTAGGCACCCTGATATTCGGCCACTTCTTCGCCGATGACGAAGACGTTCTCATCGGAGCGCATTTCCTCGGCCATCGCATCGCGCAGCGCTTCGCGCATCGTCATCTGCACCATTTCGGTGCCAGCGGGCACTTCCGATGACGCATCATGCAATACGACTGGCGCAACGGGCGCTGCGACCGAAGCCACGACCGGTGCGGCTGCAGGCGCAGCAGCAACCGACGCAGCTTTGGGCGCGTCCGATACCGTCTCGCCTTCAGCGGCAATGATGGCAATTACCTGATTGACCGGGACATCTTGCGTGCCAGCCGAAACCAGAATTTTGGCCAAAATACCTTCATCGACGGCTTCGACTTCCATCGTTGCCTTATCGGTCTCAATTTCGGCAAGAATGTCGCCGGATTTAATCCGGTCACCCTCGTTTTTCAGCCATTTGGCCAGATTGCCCTTCTCCATGGTGGGAGAGAGGGCGGGCATCAAAAGTTCAATCGACATGGCGCGCTAACCTTGGCTCAGGTTGAAACCGGCTTATTTCAGAATATCCGTCCAAAGCTCCGACGGATCGGGCTCAGGATCGTGGGTGGCAAATTCGGCTGCATCGTTGACGATCTCACGAATTTCGCCATCGACCTTTTTCAGATCTTCTTCCGTCAACTTCCACTGGCCCAGAAGGCGCGCGCGAACCTGCTCAATCGGATCATGCTCTTCGCGCATCTTTTGCACTTCGTCCTTCGAGCGGTATTTCGCAGGATCGGACATTGAGTGGCCGCGATAGCGATAAGTCTGCATCTCTAAGATGTAGGGGCCCTTGCCCTCGCGGCACCATTGAATGGCGCGCTCGGCAGCATCGCGAACGGCGCGTACATCCATGCCGTCGACCTGTTCACCGGGAATATTGAACGAAATACCACGCTTGGAGAAATCGGTCTGCGCCGAGGCGCGGCTAACCGCCGTACCCATCGCGTAGCGGTTGTTCTCGATCACATACACGACGGGAAGCTTCCACAGTTCCGCCATGTTAAAGCTCTCATAGACTTGGCCCTGATTGGCCGCACCATCGCCGAAATAGGTGATCGAAACCTGCCCATTGTTGCGATAATGATTGGCGAAGGCCAGACCGGTCCCGAGCGAAACTTGCGCGCCGACAATGCCGTGGCCACCGTAAAAATGCTTCTCGACGCTGAACATGTGCATCGAGCCGCCTTTGCCTTTCGACAAACCGCCCCGACGACCCGTGAGTTCCGCCATCACGCCTTTGGCATCCATGCCGCAGGCCAACATATGGCCGTGATCGCGATAGCCGGTGATGACCTGATCACCATCCTTCTGCGCCATCTCCATACCGACAACAACCGCTTCCTGCCCGATATAAAGATGGCAGAAACCGCCGATCAAACCCATGCCATACATCTGGCCGGCTTTTTCTTCAAAGCGGCGGATCATCAGCATTTCGTGATAGGCTTTGATGTCCTCGTCACGGGTAAATTCAGTAGGCGTTGAATTTTTGCGGGTCGCCGAACGCGCTACTGTCGAGCGTACCGACGGTGCCGATTTTGGACTTCCGGTTGATTTTCGAGCGGCCAACGCCATTGCATCCTCCGTGTTCTCATTGAACACGAATATATCGAAAAAACTAACATTTGGCGAGAGGGGCAGCTGATCGAATTTAATCTTAGAAATACACTAATTAGCTATATTATTCAGATAGATATCAATATGAACCTAATTTGAGTTCATCATATTATATGTAATATTCGAAGATAATTATACCCCAAATGCGGTACGCCTGAGGTACCTATCATGGTAAAATAACAGCGAAATTCTTAGGATAAACAGCCGCTATTGAAGAGTCGAAATGATGACGTCGTTCCTATTCCCACGATTCAGCACCACACGCGCGCGCTCGTCTAAAAGGTCAGGATCAAGCGCAAAAAGCCCAATCAGCGAATTGCGCTTTTCAAGTGCAACCCGTTCGGCTGTCAATTTCGAAAGGTCATTCGATAGGCGCGCAATCTCGGAGAGCAGGCTATTTCGCGTCTCGATCCCACGGCTACCATTACTGGCTCCGTTGATGAAATAGACAGCCGCTATCCCCGAAACGAGGTAGAGAATGAATGGCATCGCAATGCCGCGGAATCGACGTTTTACAACCATAGAGATAGGCGTACACCGCAGTTGTAAATAGAATCTAAAAAAGGCCCGTAACCTTTAAGGGAACGGGCCTTTTTATCGATTTTTAGAGCGCTAAAAGGCGCATTTGCGGCAATTATGGATTACCTCAACGCTTTAATGGCTTTCCTTCCGGCGTACACCGCCGTCGAGCCTAGCTCTTCCTCGATGCGAAGCAATTGATTGTATTTTGCCAATCTATCCGAACGGGCAAGCGAGCCCGTCTTGATCTGTCCGCAATTGGTGGCTACGGCCAAATCGGCAATCGTTGCATCTTCCGTCTCGCCCGAGCGATGCGACATCACCGACGTATACCCAGCACGATGGGCCATATCGACAGCGGCGAGCGTCTCGGTCAAGGAACCAATCTGGTTGACCTTTACCAGGATGGAATTAGCCACACCCGTTTTGATGCCCTGCGAAAGGCGCGTCACGTTGGTAACAAAAAGGTCGTCACCGACCAACTGGCATGAATTGCCGATGAGATCGGTCACCAGTTTCCAGCCCTCCCAATCATCTTCGGACAATCCGTCCTCAATGGAGCAAATCGGATACGATGCCGCGAGCTTAGCAAGATATTCGGCCTGCTCTTGGATTGAACGGACCTTGCCCTCGCCTTCATAATGGTACGCGCCATTTTTGAAAAACTCAGTCGCTGCGCAATCCATCGCCAGATAGACATCTTTGCCGGGTTTGTAACCCGCCGTTTCAATGGCCTTCATGCAAAAGTCCAGGGCCGCTTCCGCCGACGGAAGATTAGGCGCGAAGCCACCCTCATCGCCAACATTGGTATTGTGCCCTGCCTTTTTCAACGCGCCCTTTAGCGTATGAAAAATCTCTGCACCCATCCGCAGACCTTCCGAGAAGCTCGGCGCGCCTACAGGCATGATCATAAAGTCTTGAAAATCAATCGGGTTGTCGGCATGGGCACCGCCATTGACGATGTTCATCATCGGCACGGGAAGGACGCGGGCCGAGGTGCCGCCCACATAGCGATAAAGCGGCATAGCGGCCGCATCAGCTGCTGCCTTGGCAACCGCGAGCGATACGCCAAGAATAGCGTTTGCACCTAACCGCGCTTTGTTCGGCGTGCCATCGAGTTCGATCATCGCTTCATCGATGCCTACCTGGTCCTCGGCATCCATCCCGCATATTGAATCCGACAATTCTTCGTTGACCGCAGAAACGGCTTTGAGAACACCCTTGCCGAGATAGACCTTCTTGTCTCCGTCGCGAAGCTCAACTGCCTCGTGAGCGCCAGTTGACGCACCCGATGGTACGGCCGCGCGGCCCATGGAGCCGTCGGCCAACGTTACATCGACCTCGACCGTCGGATTGCCACGGCTATCAAGAATCTGGCGGGCATGAATATCGATAATCTCGGTCACTGGTTTCCTCCGGCGTGTTCAAACAAAAAGGGACATGCGTCGCCCGTCATAATACTTTTGGATTATATTGCAACGCACCCAAGTGTAAATTAGCCACCATTTCAAGCTGAACGGCGTAATCTCTCGCGCATCGCACGGCGGGTTTCAAGTTGATGCATAAAACGCTTCACCTTCGAAACAACTGGCCGCTTGGACTTAACACCAAAGGGAATGACATTGACTGTATCGAATCCCAACTTCGCCTCGAGTGCATAAGTCCGTTCTCGAAGATACGATAACAGGGCCTGCCGATCTGACATCGGCGCCAAGTCTTCCGAAGTAATGGCATTACCGATCACCAACGGCAATTCAGTTCCGATCCGATCGTGCACTTCTTTGAAGATCAACGAGAGCCGTAACGTTGGACTCAAATGGCTAGCAATCTGGAACAAGCGGCTGTTTTGCCCCGAAAAGAAAATCGGCACGACCGTCGCCTTTGAACGTTGGATCAATTGTGCCGTAAAGGGTTGCCAAGGCCAATCGATAGCGGGCTTACGGCCGAGCTTATCCGGTGCAGTTGAAACGGCACCCGCCGGAAAAACGACGATGCATCCACCATTCGCGAGATGTTTACGCGCAGCCTCGCGTGACTCAAGATTGGTCTGGAAGGCTTCTTTGGTGCCTGTAAAATCGACCGGCAACAAATTAGTCCTTGCCTCGGGCGCACGCAGCAATACGGAGTGGGTTAATACTAAGAAATCCTTACGGATTTTTTCAATCAGCCAGCACATCACCAAGCCATCCAAGACGCCATAAGGATGGTTGGCAATGATCACCAAAGGACCGGTCGGAGGAATATTTCGGAGGTCATCGGCATTAAACGTCGGAACAACCTGAAGCTGGCGCACAGAAGCGGCCCAAAAACTCTCGCCCGGAACAGGATTTTTTTGATTATCGAGATAAAGCCCGTAAAGCAGCGGTTGCCCGGTGGCCTTTTCAATGAATTGAATGGCCTTCCGCTTCAAGAGCGGCTGTGAATGATCCGAATAGGAAAATTGTACTTCAGTCATAATTTTCCGGTTACCAATTCTCGATGACAATGCGGTGACGATTATACGAAACCGTTGTCAAATCGACACCGGACGCGATTTGGCAAGTTGATCAAACGCTTTAAGGTCGGAAAGTAATACTTCCATCTGATGAAGCGGTACCATATTGGGGCCATCGGAGGGCGCCCTATCGGGTGCTTCATGCGACTCAATGAACAATCCGGCAATACCAATAGAAATTGAGGCGCGTGCGAGGACGGGTACAAATTCGCGCTGCCCGCCTGAGGATGAGCCCTGCCCACCGGGCTGCTGCACCGAGTGCGTGGCGTCAAAAATGACCGGTGCGCCGGTATCTCGCGCCATGATCGGCAGCGAACGCATATCGGACACCAGCGTGTTGTAACCAAACGATGCACCACGCTCGCAAACGAGCACATTAGGGTTGCCCGCGCCCGTAATTTTGGCGGCGACATTCTTCATGTCCCAAGGTGCCAAGAACTGGCCCTTTTTGACGTTGATCACACGGCCTGTTTCGGCGGCGGCGATGAGAAGATCGGTCTGGCGGCATAAAAAGGCCGGAATTTGCAGGATATCGACCACTTCAGCCACCGGCTTGCACTGGGTGGCATCATGCACATCGGTGATCACCGGCACGCCAAGGCTGGCTTTGATCTCGGCGAACACTTCCAGCGCCTTTGAAAGGCCAATACCGCGCTCAGCCGATGCTGAAGTGCGGTTGGCTTTGTCGAACGAGGATTTGTAAACGAAGGGAATACCAAGTTTTGTTGTTATTTCCTTCAGCGCAGTCGCCATTTCAAAGGCATGCGCGCGGCTTTCCATCTGGCAGGGGCCTGCAATTAGCGCAAAAGGAAGATGCTGGCCGA
Organism: uncultured Hyphomicrobiales bacterium; assembly: GCA_903900975.1. Classification (GTDB taxonomy): domain Bacteria; phylum Pseudomonadota; class Alphaproteobacteria; order Rhizobiales; family Beijerinckiaceae; genus CAIUPE01. Next base: position 30,008 of record CAIUPE010000045.1, read on the forward strand.
ACGACACATTGCCTGCGGTGACGGTGGAGTTTTGCTGAACCGGTGTTGTCATAACGTGCCCTATAGCGCGACGAGAAGGGTCTGGCTACTCAGTGCTTCACAAATCGTATGACGGTGCCGAAAGCGTGCACTGCTGGAATGACCAGTGCATCGTGGACGTCGTCAAACGGAATGGCGGCATCAATCAAGCGCTGCTTCATCGCCGCAAGATCCGGAACCGCAACCGAGAAGGCAGCAAGTTGCGGTTTTCCGCTGCTTGGCGGCTGGTGATACTCAAAAGCAAAGGCAGCGGGCGAGAGAACGTCCAGCTCACCGCGCGGTGTCAAAAAGCGCAAACCGGCGGATGTGGCAGAGAATTCATCAATGCCGGTAAAGGCGCGCATGAATTCGGCATGATCGGAGGGCCCATCCGCCACCATCGCCACGCCTGCTAGCGCGGATGCCCCATTCGGGTGCTGCTGGGCAACCTTATTCCAAAAATTCTCAGGCTTATGCTGCTGGCAAACGAAGAAACCGCAGTGCGGGGCTAGCCTGTCTTGCGCAAAAGCCAGCGTGAAGGACACTTCCACCGCCGTACCATCGGGCCGAAACCCTTTGCGCTCGAAAAAGAAGGTCTCAAACCCGCCAATGCCTGCTGTATCGAAGGCTAATTTGTCGGCTTTGGTATCCTTCGATTCAAGTACCAGCATGGCAAAGCCTTCTCGGGCTTTAAGATAATCACCGATATGCGCACCGAAGGAGAAAACACCCTCAGCGTGCGGCCGGATATCGGCCCCCTCGCCCACGGTGATCAGCTCCAAAAACGCGCCTGGGAACTGCACAATGCGGTTTTCCGTGCCCCAAGGGTGCCGGTTGCGCGTGCCAACCTTAAAGCCGAGACGCTCATAAAACGTGCCCATCGCGTCGAGATCGTGGGTGGCAAGGACAAGATGGTCGAGGGGGCGGTGCATCGTGGGAAATCCTTGACAGAAACGCTATATGGCTTTATGCACCATACCTAAATAAACGCTCTCAAACGCCAGAGCAAAGAATGGCCAAAGCTTCTTTATTCTATGATGCGCGGCGAGACTATCCGGATGGAACGATTGTCCAGATCCGAATTTGGCGAATTCCGGAACCTGACGACGAAAGACCTCATGGTTTTAAATATTCCTTGTTCTTCGGCAGACCGGGCTAGCGTCTTGTGGGGTATGATAATGAACGTGGCAAGGGCGATCATAAACACGTTAAAGGCTTGGAATCCTCCTATCTCCTCACAAGCATCGATCAGCTTTTCGCGGATTTCAGGCGCGATATTGCAATGGTAAGGAGGCGCTTATGAAAGACCGTGTGCTTTATATCCATATTGAAAATGAAACGGATTTCTTTGAGCGCGCAATCGCAGCGGCCAAACGTATTGATGCTAAATTGCCCGTTTCAGACCCCGAGCACTTAAGCTTTACCACCTATGAGCAATTCATTGCGGCCTTATCGGACAAGCGGATGGAGTTGCTCTCAGTACTGAAGGGGCTCGGCCCGTCCTCCATCCGCGCTTTATCGAAAGCCGTTACGCGCGATTACAAAAGCGTGCATGGCGATGTCAGCCGGTTGATGAAAATCGGCCTCATTGAAAAGCGCGAGGACGGGCTGATTGAGGCGCCTTTTGATAAGATTGTTAGTGAGATTAGGTTGAAGGCGGCGTGAGCTTACGGGTTTAATGTTGCCGTTTACCCGTCCTTGCGAGGAGCAAAGCGACGAAGCAATCCATCGGGAAGAGATTGCTTCGCCCTTCGGGCTCGCAATGACAGAGCGTGGAGATGGGCTCGCAATGACAGAGCGTGGAGATGGGCTTGCAATGACAGTGTGTGGAGGCGGGTTTGTAATGACAGAGTGTGG
>CAIUPE010000046.1 GCA_903900975.1 uncultured Hyphomicrobiales bacterium
GTCGTTCCGCCTGTCTGGTCAGGCTTGTTCGTGGCCGGCGTTGTTACATCATGGAAATCGCAGACCCAGCCATTGGTGGCAGCAGGCATCGTGATCGTGCCGGTGCTGGTCGCACACGCTGTCCCGACATTGATCGAGAACGCAGCGGTTCCATTATTGGCTGTCACCGAGGGCGTCGTGCAAAAGGTTGTTGCTACCGGTGCCGTAACACTGATCAGGAGATTGGTGATGGAAACGGATGTCGTCGCTTGCAACGTCGTAAATTTACCAGTCGAAGCGGTTGTCGAACCAATCGCACCGGGGGCGGCAAAGGTGGCCGTACCAAGGGTCGAGGCATTGATGTTCGTATTGCATCCAAAGCCCGTGCTTGTTGTGTAAATTATGGCGCTTGAGGTTGTCGAACACGAGGGTAATGCAGAAGCTGTGGGAACAGCTGTAGCGGCTGTCGTATTCGCCATAACCGTATTGGCAGCAAGAGAAGGTTGCTGCGCCAAGGTTGTCTGGCCTGTGACCGCTGTGAACGGTATCGAAATCGCTGTATTTGAAGCAGCCGTAATCAATCCCTTGCCATTGACCGTGATCGTCGGAACCGACGACGCTGAGCCCCATGCGCCCGTGTTCGTATTCACAGTCGCCAAACTCATCGAAAGAGATCCGGCCGTATTGGTAACATCGCCCGTGTGCGCGGGCTCCTGGGCTGCTTGTAAGGTTCCCGTCACACCGGTTGTCAGAGAGAGCCCCGTTCCATTCGTCAGATTGATTGCTGACGGAGTTCCAAGATTGGGTGTCACAAGCGTTGGTGAGGTCGCAAAGACAAGCGATCCGGATCCGGTTTCATCGGTCACGCTCGAAAGCAGATTGGCTGAATTCGGCGTTGCAAGAAACGTCGAAATCCCGGTACCTAGCCCCGAGACGCCAGTCGTAATCGGAAGGCCGGTCGAATTTGCAAGCGTTGCCGCATAAGTATGGGTTGTCGGGTTCACCGTTCCCATTTGTACCCAGGATGCACCATCGTAAATCTGAAGGCTCCAGGGTGAAGCAGTATCGTTGATCCAGAGCATACCCGTTATAGGCCCCGTCGGGGCTGTTGGCCCTTTGCTGTGGGATGCCAGCGCCAGCAGGGCCGGGTTCAGATAATTGCCGGTAAAGTCCGTCATCGAATGCGGACCCGTTGTTGGCTGGCTGATGGTTGCCTGGCTTGCTAGTGCCGTTGATAGACTAGCAAGAAGGGCGCACAGGATCGCCGACAATCGATTGATCATTCTCATGCGCATCTCCAACAAAAAACCGCCCGAAGGCGGCGAATACAATCCGGAATTTTTGGGCGCTTGAACGGCTAGTGCGTTGCGGCTTCGGGCGGTAACTGTTCGGGATCCAGAAACGTCCCGTCGGTTTGATGGATATTGCCAATACGGATAACGAGCGCATCGTCGATTATGATGGCGGTTAATCCTGCAGGGGGCGTCGAAGTATCATCCCAAACGATAATATTTTGGACGACGCCATTCGCATCAATCAAAGCAGCCTTCATAGGGCAAACTCCCAGATGATCATGTAACCTTGATAGCCGTTGCCACCCTGCAAACGATTGTTTTTGCCGCCGCCACCTCCGGCTCCGTAGCTTGTTGCTGACGTTGCATAGGCAGCTCCCGCACTCGCATTGCCGTTTCCAGAGGGGGCGTAAAGGCCTGCACCATCTGCACCATCGGTCGCGACCTGTGTGGTTGTTGTACTGTCGTAATAAGGCTTGGCGGCTGTCCCGCCGGAAATGTTGATGTCGCCGTTCGTAGCAGTACCGCCAATGGCAGCTGCGGGCGCAGGATTATAACCGCCGCCACAGCCGGCTCCGCCACCTGCCGAGTAGGTCACGCCACTGATGATAATGGTCGTGGCCCCACCGCTGCCACCTGAATTGCCGGCACCCGATCCGCTTCCAGCGCCTGCTGCGCCGATGGTGATCGTATAGACAGTGTTGGGTGTAACGGTTGCGTATTTTCGAAAATAAGCTCCACCACCACCGCCGCCACCGCCCGAATCTGTAGCCTGTCCGTTGCTGCCACTCCCGCCACCACCTCCGCCGCCGACACCCTCTATGATAACTAAGGTGCAGCCTGCTGGCGTTGTATAAGAGGTGCCGGAGGTCAGAAAACGGGGTGCACGCAAAAGTCGGCCAGCAGTCGAGATACCGGTCAGCTGTGATCCATCAACCGCAGGTAGTTTGGCGTTCGTATCAAGAGCTACGAGATTATTGGCAGAGGTTCCGACCTGCCTCAGATTGGGGGGAGCGGTTGCCAGCTGGTAGTCGATGACTTTCCAGTTGCCCGAGCCGAGGCTGACGATTACCGCCGTGTCGCCGGCAGACATGGTGATATTGGCTGCACCCGGCAGAATGAGAGACGAGGCGTTATAGGTCAGAACGAGGCCCGACGAGGCGGCTGCAATTACTTTGAGCGTTCCTGCTTGGACCGATGAGCCAAAACTTGTAATCGCTGTGGCGCCCGTCAGCGTCAGATAGGTCTCGGCAACGGAGCCAAGATCAACGGTTGAGGCGGAGACAAGGGAGGCCACACCTCCGCCGACAATTGGCAACCAGAGATGGGTAACGGGATCAAGGCTCGCCTGAACGACCCAGGTCGAGCCGTCATAGATTTCGAGTTTGTAGCGGGATGAAGCGGTGTTGAGCCAACATTGGCCGGCGATAGGTGTTCCCGAAACGGTATTGGCCGGTGCCGATGCCCCCGAATTGCATGAGGCAAGCGCGTTAAGTGCGCCATTGTAGTTCTGAGTTAGCGTCAAACCGGAAACCGTGCCGGTCGTGGGTGATGACAAGAGCGATTGATCTGCAAACGCTGAGGAGGCTGCGAGAACACTCGCTGTCACAAGGATAGTCAGCAAATTATAAATACGCATGTCAGTAACCCTCGACATTGACGTTGACGCCGGTCCTAATCACACCAATCCCGCCGTTCAGGATCTGGACAAAGGCTGAGGACGCGGTGACCGTGTAGGTCAGTTGATCGCCGACCTGGTTTGGCCAGGTCGCATTAAGGTAGGGCAGCGTCTGACCGTTGGGGCCGCCAGTGAACGGTGCCGGCGTTGCAAGGCCGTCGGGCGTAAAAGTGATCGTCAGTCCTGCTGCAGGAACGGTCAGGTTTTGATAGTGGTCGATGCGCGCGGGCACCGAGACGATAAAGCTGAAGGCGGTGCATGCAGCACTGACCGAGGCGTTCTTTGATAAGAGCGTGATCCTGAACTTGATGAAGCGGGCGACATAAACGCCGGGTACAAATTTCTGCCAAGGTTTCCAGACGGGTGTCGGATTGAACACATCGGTGAGCGCATAGGCATCGGGTGTTGCAAAGACATCGGTTGTCGTGGTGATTGCCGTGGCGATCTCGACCGAGACATCGACATATTCAGCACTCGCGACGCCTAAAATGTCCTGGTAGCTCAAAATATCGGTGACCGACAAAAGGTTCTGGCCGACCGGTTGCCCCGTACCCGTGTAACTCACGCCGATCAGGCAGGGTGCAACATAGCCCGCATCAATGATGTGGTTGTACGCAATCTCGTAAGTACCGTTACCTGAGAGGTAACCGCCTGAACCGACACCTTGAAGCGCCAAGCCGCCTGATAGGGTGCCGGTCCAGCCAAGTCCGCGCTCATCAACGGAGCGCACAATGTTCTGGGTAAGTAAGGCCCCCTGAATGGCGATCGATGTAGGCTGTCCGCTATAGGCCATCACACCTGTTGCGGGTGTTGTAGCGGCTGAGACCCAATAGGTATCATCGCCAAAGGCAACAAAGGGCGGATGGGTTTGCCGGCCGATGGTCAGCGCGCTACCCCAGTTCGGACCTTTTCGAAACTCATAGAAAACCGGACGGAAATCGGTGACCTCGTCCCACCAGACCTTTGTGACGCCGGACTCAAATACCGCACGGACATTCGTGACATTTGGAAGGGACGAGGCGAGCGCCGCGCCCGTGATCGTATAAGCGTATGGTCCGACATCAGCGAGACTTTGCCAGCCGGCACCGAACGGGTTGAACGACACGAATTTGAAATAGACCGTCGAGCCGATGCGGTCGGAGGTAAAGCTCCATTCAAACGCCTGGCCATCGAGACGCATGAAGGGCGAACCGATGGCATGTGAGGCGATGGTTGAACCGTAACCTCCGCGCGACAAGGGAGAGAGCGAATATTTATTGGCGCCTGTCAGCGTTGCGTTTTGATAGGCAATGATCTCGCTGCCAACAACGGTTGCGGTATTAAACGCTGCAAAATCATTGGCCGAACCGTTGCCAAGGCTGGCATTGCTTTCGGATAGACTGACCTGAAGGACATTGGTTGCATCGACCGTTGCTCCCGAGTAGGCCGGCGTGACGGCCGGGAGCGCTGCCGTTGTTACGCCCATGCGGGTATTGCCGGTTACTTCGCCAAGTAACGTGTAGCTCGTCTGGTCGGAGGATATCCAGATCTGGCAGCCGCCCCAGTTCGTCGGATCGGATCCTGAAAGGCCGATCAGGAGTTTTAACCCCTTTCCCAGTTGATCCGGAGGCTCGAAGAAGAAGGGCGCATTGACGGATGGTGCTGACAGGTTTGAATTCCGTCCAGCGCCAAGATCGGCCTGTCGGCTATAGGCGGGTGCGTGAGCGGTCAGCGGCACCTCTTCCAACGTCAGGGTGCGGCTTGCGTCACTGTTCTCCTGGATCTCGATAATACGGACGAGCTTACGACTAAAGGAAAGAGCGGGCTCCGAGATCGTGATGAGATCAAGCGGTTCTAAGAGCCCGAAACGACGGCCGACCGTGATCTGATAGGTCGTGACTGTTGCAAGCTCGCGATGGAGTTGCAAAGCGGCGGAGGTAGAGGCTGCAGACGTCAGCGCGAAGAAATGGATTTGCCGTTTGTCAGACATACGAAGCCCGTTCTGGGCTATCGAGGCATCGTCCGTTGCAGTGATAAGTGCCGGGTTATAGAGTGCGTTCCTGTTTACATATTCGATCCGAACCATATTAGGGACGGTAACGGGATCCTTTCGAGAAAAGGCGATGGCGGTTGTGCCGGAACCCGATGACACGAGCGATCCCTGATTGGGCAGAAAATCGTCCGGGTTCAGATCATAGATCGGTGTTGTATTGGGCGTGTAACTGCAGCCATTGCCGGATATCGCGACATCACCAAAGGGCACGATATCGAGCTTGCCGTTTGACCAGCGGAACTCTGCATTCAGCGCTTTGAGAAGATCTTTGAGCGTCGAGCTGGCAGCCGTCTGAGTGGTCAGGGCCAGCGAGACCATAAGCCCCGTGGCACGCCAGTAATTCCGCGCGGTGTCAAAATCACCCAACAGCGGGCCGGAGATTGGTGACGAGAAGCCTGGCACCCCATAGACCGGGTTGGTTAGAAGGTCGGCAATAACATCGGCGGGATTGGCATCGGGCCCGAGCGTAGGCACATCGGAATTGATCGCACCCAAAATCTCGAAGTTGAAGTTCGGGAACGTGGGTGAGGACCCCAACTGCAGATTTGGAAAGACCGCATAGGCTTGGCCGCGATAGGCAAGTGCTCGAGTGTGGAATGCACCGTTCCAGTAGGACGAGGCCGATTGGGTATTGCTGCCTGTGTGGAGCTCGATCGAATAGGTATTGCCGTAGGTCGGCGTAATGCCGATCTGCTTTAAGGCTGCAAGCGTTGCAGCCGATGGCGTCTGCAAAAAATCGACAGCACTCGAATTATAAATCGCCACCACATTCGCAATGGCTTCGCCAAACGAGGCGATGACGGAAGTCTGGTAATCGTATTGGCCGCTATTGCCACCCTTGCCGCCGGAACCTACGAGTCCGCCCTTGCCACCGCTACTATTGCTGACGGCGGTTGCCTTGAAGCCCGCGTAATCAATCAGGTTGGCGGCAATCCGCGTCTGGCCATATACAATCGGGCGCGACTGGCCTTGAAGCGAGGTGGTAACACGCAAGGAGGTTGCCGGCGGCTGCGGGTTATTGACCCGGCCACTGCTGAAAAGACCGGCCATCGCAAGCCCTCAGAGCGAGAAAAATTTGACCGGCGCACGGCAAAGATCGCTGTCGAAAGGTCGTGCCCTGATCACCATGCCGGAAAGCTTGTGAGCGTGGATGATCTCGTTCGGCCAATCGATGATGATGGCAGCGTGGGCATAAGCGCGGCCGAGACGGTAAAGCACAAGATCGCCTGGCAACGCGTCCCTTTCATCGATCTCCCGCGCATAGGACAAAACAAAATCCATCAGCCGCTCTTCGGAGCGATGCAGAAACCATTGCGCCTGATAGCGCGGCACCTCGAAGGCGGGAACGATACCCGCTTCCACGTAAACAGAGGCGACAAACTGCGCGCAATCGACGCCGATGCCTTTTAGCTTGGCGTCATCGTGAAAAGGCGTACGTTCCCACGCCAATGCCACCTCTAAGATACGGGCACGTTTGTCATGGGTCAGACTGGACATCGCTCTTATCCCAACTGGGTCTCGGGCAGCGGGATATAGGGCTCACCGCCGAAATTAAGTGTGTTGGCAAAGCCGCCGCAACCGCCAGAACCCAACGATTTGTCGCATCCCGGGTAGACTGTGAACGTATCGCCCGCAGCGATCGGGAAGGGCAACGGATAGAGAAACTGGAATTTGGACACGCCGTCCCATGACGCGATTAGCCTCTGAAAGCCGGAATTTGCGCCACTGGTCATCATGAGGCGGCCGAGCTGATAGCTACCGGAGCCCGATGGGGTCGGTGGTGAAGCGACTAGGACCGATTGGGTTGAGCCAGTCAGTGCGGTTCCCGATTTGGAAAAGGACGACGCAACCAGACCGCAATAGGTATCAAATAACTGATGCCTGCAGGACGATTGGTAGAGATTGCGCGGCATCATCTGGTTGAGTTTGGTGTTCCAGCCGGAGAAGCTGAAGACCGTAACCGTGGCCGTGACATCAATCTGGCCAAGGGGCCCCGAGAACTCGATCGTGGTGCCGACCGGCGTAGAATTAAACCTCGTGAATGGCGCCGTTGGAACTGTTCCAAAATAGGCATTCTGGACGAGTGCGACCGCCCCATCAAATAGACCCGCCGCGATGGCATTGGGCCACGGAATGGTACCCACAAGATCGGGGTAGAAGGCACCCGAGAACGGGTCCTCGGTCGCGAGAAGCAAATAAACCTGCCACTGGTCGGGATCGAGGCCTGCTTTTATGCTGCTTGTCACCCTTGCCGATTTGGCGTCGATCTTGGGCAATCTGCTGCCATAAGAGCCCGACGAGTAGAGGTTACCGCTCGCGTCCCAGATATCGAAATCGGCGTTGGTCAGGTAGAGTGTGGAGCCGTTGGTGAGCGCAATCTGGTAAAGGTGCCAGACGGAGAACTGGCCGGACAGAATGAGCAACTGGAGGGCGGGGCTTGCGGATTTCATGGCGCTCCGCCTGTAAATCGTCGCAAAAGATCGGCCAAATGGGTAGATAAATAACAAATTGTATATTTAGGTCAGTATTTTAGGCGTATTTTAAGATCGGCCAATAATTTCACGGGAGTGGTCGAACAGCCATCCGTCCATTGGCTCCGCATTTTGGCTTTTGGCCGAGCTAATTGATTGGACTACGGGCAGCAAAAGTAGGATATTGTTTTTATATCAACTAAAAAGTAAGATAATTATCGTCATTAAGATAATAGGTAATTAGATATCCATCATGATCTACGAATATCCAAAACTCGAAACGATAGACCAAGACGTGCTCGGAATGATCCGCGAGCAGCGAAAACTTTTGCGTCATCAGGTTAATCAGAATCCTGTCCGTTGGACCGGCTTTTTGCGCAAAAATACATTCGCCCGTGCGTTACAGGGGTCAAACAGCATCGAGGGTATCAACGCCAACCTCTTCGAGGCCGTTGCGATTATTGACAATGAGCGCCCGGAAACGCTCGAGGAGGAGACGATCAAAGCCCTTCAAGGCTACAGGAATGCGATGACCTATATCATTGCGATCCATAACGATCCTCACGCAGAAATCGATGCCCAGTTTATCAGAAGCCTTCATTTCATGATGATGAGCTATGATATGACCAAATTGCCAGGGCAATGGCGAAACGGTCCGATCTACGTCGTCCGAGAAGAAACCGGTGACACGGTTTACGAGGGGCCGGCCGAGACCGAGGTTCCATCTCTCGTTGCGGAACTCGTTCAACAGATCAATGCTGCTGATGATCACGATTCATCGACCGTTTTGGGAGCGATGGCCCATTTGAATTTGACGATGATCCATCCCTTCAAAGATGGAAATGGACGAATGGCGCGCGCACTTCAAACGCTGGTCATCGCGCGCAATGGCGTCGTCACTCCTGTTTTCTCAAGTATCGAAGAATGGTTGGGACGCAATACGGACGCCTATTATGCGATCCTGAAAGATATCGGTCAGGGACGCTGGAGCCCTAAAAACTCGGCGCTGCCATGGGTTCGCTTCTGCTTGCGCGCCCATTATCAGCAATCTGTCACGCTCATGAAACGCAACATTCAGGTTGGTCAGGTGTGGGAGCAAGTTCACAAGATCATCTCAACACATGGCTTACCACCGCGTATTGAATCAGCCTTGATGGATGCCGCATTCGGTTACCACGTTAAAAACCAGACCTATCGGGATGAAAACAAATTATCGGAAGTCGTTGCAGGTCGGGATTTGAAGCGTCTGTGCGAATTGGGGCTATTAAACCCGGTCGGCGAAAAGCGGGGACGGTATTATCTTGCGACCGAAAAACTGGCCGAATTGCGTCGATCCTTGCCCGTTTTCGATAAAGTCGACGATCCCTATCTTCAATTGACGAATAACCGAGCTTGAAGCCGGTAAGGGTTCGCGTGTTTCCGGCGTACAAGCCTTATTGGCAGAATTGAATAAGGACGATGAGGCTCATGGCTAAGAATTTTTCAGAATTGCAGGCCAAAATGTCTCCGGAATCCCGTGCCCGCTCTACTGCAATGGCCCGTATTATTCTGATGCCGCCTCCCGGTGACATTCTGACAACCGAGTTTTTAGTTCCCATGGGCATCACGATTAATGCTCTCTCAAAGGCGATCCGAGTGTCCCGGAGCCGCATTGATCGTCTTTGCAAGGGCAAACAAGACATCACACCGGAATTGGCAGCACGTCTTGGCAAGTTTTTTGCTGTCGACCCAAAATGGTTCTTGAATTTGCAGACAGAATATCAGGCCGAGCAGCTTAAAAATTTCCCGCTGGAGGAACTCGACCTGATAAAGCCGTATGATCCCGCAGACTTTGTGCGCACGGTTAGACGCGGCAAAAATATCTCCTAAAGAACCTTTGTCGAAAAGCTGGCCTTCTTCGTCTCGTAAAGGCCTGAGGCAAAGTTCGAGAGATCAAGCGCATCATTGTCCCACGCGCACCACCACGCATAAGTGCCGGTCCAGGTAAGTGAAGACCCGAGGGATGGCGCGGCTGTGAACGTAACGATGCCTGTCAGCGAATTTAACGTGTAATTTGTGCCGGCCGTCAGGAGCGCTCCGTTCGAGTAAATCTTGGGCACTCCTGTCGGTGCAAAAACATTGTCGGTAAACCCACCCAGTGTCCGGCATAGCTGAAAGGCGGTCGTTGCTCCATCACCAACTCCAAAGGGCTGGGAGCTAATCGAATAGTCGTCCGGATCGATATATTGGAACGAAAGCGCCTTGCCGTAGCACTGGTTGAAAAAACCAACGAGTGTCTGCAGCGAATTGTAAATCAGTCCCGCATTCGTCCCGTTCGAGTCAAGCGCCGCAATCTGGATCGTATAAGTGTAGCGCGGCTGGATCCGGTTGATATGCCGGTTCTCTTTACCCGAAACCGATGTCTGCACCGTTGTATCGAACTGCCCGACGGATTTATCAACCGGCCATGTAATGCCCGGGAGTGAAGGCAGAACGAGCACCATCAGTAAGACGGCCTCAATGACGGGTTTTGGTTAAAGTGACCTGCGACGATCTTGGCGATCTCCCGACCTTGGGTCTTGAGATGCTGCACTACGCTTGGGCCGTCCATCGCAGTGACGTGAAAATGTACATCGCCGCTTCGATTGAAATCGGGAGAGCCTTCGCTCGTATGCGCACTCCCTTTAAAGCCGCCATTTGACATGATCGAGCGGAACTCATCGGCCAGACCGCCACGCGACGGAATAATCACTTCGCCGGCATGAACCGCTGCAATTTGATCATTCGGAATTGACCAGGAGCCGCCATCGTAGATCCCGCCTGCAATTACTTCTGCTTCAGCCGCTGCACCGAAGGATGGCGCTGCAGGGCCGACGATGGGTGCCATAAAGGCGGTTACACCTGCAAAGGCCTGACCGGCACTTGTCATAACAGCCTTGAAGGCGTTTGCAGCCGTGGTTGCTAGGCTTGTTGCGGTGCCTGCTTCCTCGGCTGCCGTGCGGGCAGCGGTGCCTTCAACGGAAGCCGATGTCTGGGTTGCCTCTTTGATCAGCCAGCGAACAACCATCTTGTTGATGTCCTCGATAAAAGAGGTCACGAGGTCAGCCATGATATTTTTGAAGGCTTGCGCAAAACTCGTGGTGCCGTTCAAAAGCCCGCGCACTTGCGAATTGATGGCTCCTGAAATCTTGTCAGCAACCTTCTGCCATTCTTGGGCTACGGCTTCTGCCGTCTTGATCTCGGCCTGAAGGATTGCCTGATCGTGCAGGTCTTGGGCTGCTTTGATCTTGTTGAGAACCGCCTGCTTTTCACTGGCCTTTAAGCCATCGATCGCCAGTTCCCTGTTATAGAGCACGAGCTCTGCGGCGAGTTCCTGATCCAGCGTTGCCTTTGTCGCAGCAAGCCATCGCTGGTTGGTGATGTCGCCTGTCTTGAGGCGCTCGTTCAAAATCATCTCGCGCTGTTTCTCAGCCGAGCGAAGGGAGGCGATTTCGCCTTCGACTTCGGTAAGTGCTTCTCGAACAGCGTCATTGACACCCTTCTTCTGAGCCGCAGCCATATTGGCATTTTTCTTTTCTTCCTCGTTGAGGGTCGCATCTGATCCGTCTTTCCAGATCGCTGAAAGTTCGCTCTGCCAATCCTTCAATGTCCGTGAGCTATCGCGAACAAAATTGTTCTCAACTTTTGATGCACCATCGAGCGCTCCTTTCCAGGCATCCTGCATGGGTTGGAAGTCGAAGCCCGCCATTGAGCGGTTGAGTTCAGCACCAATCATCGAGCCCGATTGGCTGACATTGGCTTTAAGGCGATCAATCGCAGCGCTCGCGTCCGAAATATGGCCTGTAAGAGCCGACGCAATCACCTTGCCGAGATCCTCGAATACGCCGCCAACAAGTTTTGCGGTCTCGACCGTTGCGCCATAAAGACCGGAGAAGAACTGCCCAACGCCAGACGCTACCGACTGGAATACGCCGATGATAAGCGAGCCAAGGCCCACAAAGATCGTTCCTACCCCGTCAATCGCTGCGATCGCCGTTGTCCAGATCATCCGGAAGATCATTACGACGTCGGCAAGCACTTCGACGAGACCGCGCGCTGCAAACTGGAGTGCAGTCATGATGTCCTTCATCA
>CAIUPE010000047.1 GCA_903900975.1 uncultured Hyphomicrobiales bacterium
CAGCTGGAACGCCAAAGCCCATCGAGCCGGAATTTGGCGCAACCTGCGTCCCAAATTCTCTGAACCGCAAATAGCGCTGCGCCCAAATCGCATAATTCCCCGCGCCATTCGTAATCACCGTATCATGCGGGACACGATCCCGAAGCCATCGCATCGCTTGCCCGATTTGAAACTCGCCGGGAACGGTTGGAATGGTGTCGGTCCAGCTCAGATAATCCTCACGCGCGGTTTCACGCGCGCCTGCCCATGGAATAATATGAGGAGGCTGAAGAGTTTCAAGCGCAGCGGCAAACGCTTTCGGGCTGGCGTGAATTCCCAAGGTCGGATGGTAGACGCGGCCCAATTCTTCCGCATCCGCATGCACGTGAACGAAGGCTTGTTTAGGCACTGGAATATCAAACAGCGTATAGGCTTGGCTTGGCATCTCGGCCATGCGACCACCGATCAACAGCACAAGATCAGCGCCTTCAATGCGGGCTTTCAGTTTAGGATTGGGGCCAATGCCGATCTCGCCGGCATAATTCGGGTGATCGCCGGAAAACAACATCGCACGGCGGAAGGAGGTTGCTACCGGTAGTTCAAACCGTTCCGCAAAACGCGTCACCGAAGCGCAGGCTTTCTCCGACCAGCCCGATCCACCGAGGATCGCAATCGGGCGCTTGGCAGCCCAGAGCATTTTTTGCAGTTCGGCCATTTGCGTTTGGCCCGGCCATGTTTCAACCGGCTCGACACGAGGAGAGGCAGCGACCTCAGCAACCGCCGTCAACATATCCTCCGGCAGCGAGATGACCACCGGACCGGGGCGACCTTGCATCGCCACATGGAAAGCGCGTGACACCACTTCCGGCACGCGCGCGGGATCAGTGATTTCTGTCACCCATTTCGCGGTTGAGCCGAAAAACGCCTTGTAATCCATTTCCTGAAACGCACCGCGTTCCTTCATGCCGCTTTCGATTTGGCCGACAAACAAAATCAGCGGCACGCTGTCATGTTCAGCAATGTGAATTCCGGGCGAGGCATTGGTCGCACCCGGCCCGCGCGTCACCATTGCAATACCGGGGCGACCGGTCAGACGCGCTGAGGCATCGGCCATCATCGTCGCACCACCCTCTTGGCGGCATACGGTGACCTTGATTTCAGCATCATGCAGCGCATCGAGCACCGCAAGATAGCTCTCGCCCGGCACACAAAACACATGTTCGACGCCTTGGGCGGCCAGCGCATCAACGATCAATTGACCGCCCGTTCGTGATGGATGTTTTGTCATCGGTTTCGTGCTCCTATCCGCCCCAAGCCTTGTCGTGCAACACCGCTTCTGTATCCGCGCCAAGACGCGGCGATGGAAGCTCAGCCACCATGGCTTCACCATTGATCATAATCGGCGAACGCACGCTGGGTACGCTGCCTGTTGCTGCATCCGGATTGGCAAGCTCAACCCGCATCGCGCGTGCGATAACCTGTTGGTCAGCAAACACATCGGCCACCGTGTTAATCGGTCCCGCCGGAACGCCTGCTTTTTCTAACGCTGATAAGAGATCATCCCGCGCAAAACTTTGCGTCATATCGGCAAGCCTCGCGCAGAGCGGCGCGCGGTGTTTCACGCGCAAAGGATTGGTCGCGTAATCGGGATTATCCGCCAGCATCGGCTCGCCCAGCACGTGGCAGAATTTGCGGAACTGGCCGTCATTGCCCACCGCAACCACCACATGGCCGTCCGACACCGGAAACACCTGATAGGGCACAATATTGGGGTGCGCATTGCCAAGCCGACGCGGCGCCTTGCCTGACACGAGATAATTCAGTGCCTGATTGGCAAGAACGCTCACTTGCGTATCGAGCAACGCCATATCGACATGGGCACCCTGCCCAGTGAGATCGCGCTGGCGCAAGGCCGCTTGCACACCAATTACGCCATAAACGCCAGTGAAAATATCGGCAAAAGCGACACCTATTTTTTGCGGCTCGCCCTCAGGCGCGCCGGTCAAATCCATGATGCCGCCCATGGCTTGGATCATGAAATCATAGCCCGCGCGTTCCGCATACGGACCGTTCTGGCCAAAGCCTGTCACCGAGCAATACACAAGACGCGGATTAACGGCCTTCAGGCTTTCATAATCGAGGCCGTATTTTTTCAAACCGCCGACTTTAAAATTTTCGATCAACACGTCCGCATGGCTTGCGAGTTTACGGATGATCGCTTGGCCCTCCGCCGTTTCAAAATCAACCGCAATGGATCGCTTGCCGCGATTACACGCATGGAAATAAGCCGCCGATAAATCACCGCCATCGGCCGCCTCAACAAAGGGAGGCCCCCATGTGCGCGTATCATCACCCCCGCCGGGGCGTTCTACTTTAACAACATCCGCGCCAAGATCAGCCAGCGTCTGCCCAATCCAAGGCCCCGCAAGAATACGCGCGAGTTCCAAAACGCGGATGCCGGAAAGGGGCTTGGGTTGGGACATCGATTTAAACCATTCGAAATATATCCGTCATTGCGAGCGATAAGCGAAGCAACCCAGTTGAGGGATGTTATTAGAGTGCAGCTTTTAACCTACACTTTATCCTGAAATATCAACTGGGTTGCTTCGCTACCGCTCGCGATGACGGTTGAAAAAATCAGAAAAACGCCTGCAAACCCGTAATCGCACGGCCTAGAATGAGCGCATGCACATCATGCGTGCCTTCATAGGTATTCACCGTCTCAAGGTTCTGCGCGTGCCGCATGACATGGTATTCTTGGCTGATGCCATTGCCGCCATGCATGTCGCGCGCGGCGCGGGCGATATCGAGTGCCTTGCCACAATTGTTGCGCTTGACGATGGAGATCATCTCGGGCGCGAACTTGTCCTGATCCATCAAGCGGCCTACTTGCAGCGAGCCTTGCAGCCCGAGCGAAATTTCGGTCATCGCGTCGGCGAGTTTTTTCTGGATCAACTGCGTCTGCGCCAGTGGCTTGCCAAATTGCACGCGGTCCAACGTGTATTGCCGCGCCCGATGCATGCAGTCTTCGGCCGCTCCAAGAACGCCCCACGAAATACCATACCGCGCGCGGTTCAAACATCCGAATGGACCCTTCAGACCCGACACATTCGGCAACAAATGATCCTCGGATACAACCACACCGTCCATCACGATTTCACCCGTAATCGACGCGCGCAGCGAAAGCTTGCCCTCGATCTTGGGAGCGGACAGACCCTTCATGCCATTCTCAAGCACGAAGCCGCGGATCTCATTGTCGTGTGCCGCAGATTTGGCCCATACCACAAACACATCGGCAATCGGCGAGTTGGAAATCCACATCTTCGAGCCGGTGATTTTGTACCCATCAGCCACCTTCTCAACGCGGGTTTTCATGCCAGCTGGATCGGACCCTGCATCAGGCTCGGTTAGGCCAAAGCAGCCGACCCATTCGCCTGAAGCGAGCTTTGGCAAATATTTCTTGCGCTGCGCTTCTGAGCCATAGGCATAGATCGGATACATCACGAGCGAGGATTGCACGCTCATCATCGAGCGATAGCCTGAATCGACCCGCTCCACTTCACGCGCAACGAGCCCATAGGACACATAGCTCGCATGCGCGCAGCCATACTCTTCCGGCAGCGTCACGCCCAGCAAACCAAGCGCGCCCATCTCGTTGAAGATTTCACGCTCGGTCGTCTCGTTGGCATAGGCTTTAACAATACGTGGCAGGAGTTTTTCCTGCGCATAATCGCGTGCGGTGTCGCGGATCATCCGCTCGTCTTCGGTGAGTTGCTCATTCAGCAGGAATGGATCGTCCCACTGGAATTGAGCCGCCTTGTGCGATATCGAAGCCATCATAAATCTCCATAACAGTTCCCTGCTCCTTGAAGGAGAAAGTATCGCGGCACGCGACGGATGAGGTTCTAATGTTTGCCGCTAGTCCCTCATCCGACTGCTCCGCAGTCACCTTCTCCCGAACGGAAGAAGGAAGTTTAATTAACCGATATCAAAGCTCACGCCCTGTGCGAGCGGGAGTGTTGTGCCAAAATTGATCGTATTGGTCGCGCGGCGCATATAGGCTTTCCACGCATCCGAGCCCGCTTCTCGTCCACCACCGGTTTCCTTCTCGCCGCCAAACGCCCCGCCGATTTCGGCACCCGACGGGCCGATATTGACGTTAGCTATGCCGCAATCTGAGCCTTCATCGGAAACGAAACGCTCGGCTTCGCGCATATCCAGCGTGAAGAGCGAGGAGGAAAGACCCGCGCCTACCGCGTTCTGCATCGCAACGGCTTCTTCAAACGTCTTGTATTTCATCACGTAGAGGATCGGCGCAAACGTCTCGCGAGTAACCGGATCAACATGAGCCGGCATTTCAACCAGCGCAGGGGCTGCATAATAAGCATCTGCATGGCCCCCAACAGAAACGCGCGCGCCGCCTGTTACCGTGCCACCCGCTGCTTTAGCCTCGTTCAACGCCTTTTCCATGCCGTCAAAGGCGAGTTTATCGACCAGCGGGCCAACCAGCACACCCGCTTCGCGCGGATCACCCACCTTCACGCTGCCATAAACCGCACGCAGTTTCGGCACAAACGCGTCATAGATGCTTTCATGCACAATCAAACGGCGCAAGGTCGTGCACCGCTGACCTGCCGTGCCCATTGCTGCAAAAGCAACACCACGCAGCGTAATGTCGAGATCGGCCGAAGGCGCCACGATGGCTGCATTGTTACCGCCGAGTTCCAAAATCGCACGGGCAAAACGGGCCGCCAGTTTCGGGCCGACAATCTTGCCCATGGCGGTTGAGCCGGTTGCCGATAGCACCGGCACGCGATGATCGGACACAAGCGCATCACCTACCTCGCGGCCACCGACCAGAACTTCGAGCAGGCCATCCGGCACGCCACCGAAGCGATCCGCCGCACGCTTCAAAATCGCCTGTGTTGCGAGAGCGGTGAGGACTGCCTTCTCGGATGGCTTCCACACGACACTATCGCCGCAAACAAACGCCAAAGCCGCGTTCCATGACCAGACGGCCACCGGAAAATTAAAGGCTGAAATCACACCACACACGCCGAGCGGGTGCCAAGTTTCCATCATTCGATGGGAAGGACGCTCGGTTGCAATCGTCAGACCGAACAATTGGCGCGAAAGACCGACGGCATAATCGCAAATATCGATCATTTCCTGAACTTCGCCCAAGCCCTCGGATGTGACCTTGCCGACTTCAAGCGTAACAAGACGACCCAAATCATCCTTTGCCGCGCGGAGCTCTTCGCCCAGCAAGCGAACCAACTCGCCACGACGCGGCGCTGGCACTTTGCGCCATTCCTTAAACGCTGCATCCGCGCGGCCAATGGCAGCGGTAGCATCAGCTGCCGAATGGCTTTTCAGTTCAACAATGACCTCACCGGTAATCGGCGAGCGCGCAGGCCAGCCCCCTTTGGCAAAGGCCGAGGCCGGTACACCGAGCCGCTTTAAAATATCGAGCGCTTCGGCGCTTACGGATTGCGTCATATCAAATCCCCTCATTATGCTATCAAAAAGTATCCGTCGAAATTGCAACTGAAACCATACACCGCCACGACGGATTCACACCCCATGATACGAAAATCCGACTTTCATCCTGTTTGGCATGATCGCAACAGCGTATCGAAGTTGCAAACCATGTTATTGCAGGACATCATGAGGAATGATCATGAACTTGCCCAGATCCCTGCTCCCATCGCTCGCCGCCCTGCAAGCCTTCGAAGCCTCAGCTCGACATTTGAGTTTTACGCGAGCCGCCGAAGAGCTAAATCTCAGCCAAGGCGCCATCAGCCGACAAGTGGCTGCCCTCGAGCAGAGCATAGGTGTTACTTTGTTTGAACGCGTTCGGCAGCGCATCGTGCTCACCCAAGCTGGAACGGCATATGCCGACGATGTGCGTGAAACTTTGGGACGCCTTTCAGCCGCCACTTTGAATGCGATCGCTTTTAAAGGAACGAGTGGTTCGCTTGAACTCGCCATATTGCCCACATTTGGTACACGCTGGCTCATTCCGCGCCTTCCCGATTTTTCGCAACGTCATCCAGAAGTCACCTTAAACTTCTCTACCCGCATTGTGCCGTTTGATTTCTCTCGCGAACCTTTGGATGCCGCGATCCATTTCGGCGATGCTGTATGGCCCGGAGCCATCATGCACCGTCTCATGGGAGAGACGATCATTCCGGTTGCAAGCCCTGCTTTGATTGCGCGTCTTGGAATTGTTTCCCCCGAGGACGTTCTCAAAGCACCACTGCTCCGGCAGGCAACCCGACCACGGGCGTGGGGTGAATGGTTCGCCGCCCAAGGATTGGATCCAGAGCGGGCTTTAAACGGACCAAGTTTTGAACAATTCGCCATGGTGGCACAGGCGGCTGTTGCGGGATTGGGGTTAGCCATCGTGCCGCGATTTCTGGTCGAAGATGAATTGAAATCCGGCGCACTCACCATCCCGATTGAACAACCGATCGAAAGCAAGCAAGCGTATTGGCTGGTCTATCCCGAGCAGAAAAAAGACCGCCCTGCACTAAAAGCCTTTCGCGAATGGCTTTTAGTGCAGGAGGAAGGTTAATCAATTTCCCCGAAACGGGCAACGCGCATATTCATGCGGGCCAACAAGGTTTCGAAGGACGAAGAATTAAAGAAGTTGTACTCCTCATCGCGCGCATCGGTCACCGGATCAAGAGGCGCCAACTCCGAATCACTATGGCCGGGGTGGCACATCACGAGATGCCTTTTGCCGGATACCAACAGAAAACGCCCAAAATCTTTGCTAAAATGGCCTTCAGCTTTAAAATCACTGGCGCCAGAAAAACTATCATTGACCAAGAATCCGCGCTTTCTCGCCGAAGTGCGGAAACCTTGAGCCAAAACGGCGAGAAAGAGCGACTTTCCCACGGAAACGCCGCGCGCCACAATAGTTCCTAACGAGTCAGACGGATCGCGAAGCCATGGCCGCCAACCGGCTTTCGTCCGTTCAACCGCTTCGAAAAGGGCACTTCTGACCGTAGGCAGAATATGAACATGTTGATGGCCATCGATAAAATCCGGCAAACGTCCAGTTTGTGTTTCAAATGCGGCGATTTGGTTCATAATTTCGGAGGTAATTTCCGGCCGCAATAACTGTCCCGACAAGGATCGGGCGAGGATTTGGTTGAGGCTTGGCAGTTGACCTTCGGGCGCCAAGTCCGGCATGGCTCCAAGCGGACTGCCCAAGGTAAGTGTTAAATGGAGACCGAGATCACGACAATCGAAAAACGGCTTTAGCAAGGGGGCCAAAGCAGGCCAGCCCGGCTGATTGGTCATTGCCGACGTACCAGAGAGCCGTTCTTTGGCCAGCAATTCCAAAATGGCCGAGCTAACGCCGCCCGTTATCGCGTAATCGTCAGCGATCAGAATAAAAGGAACGGGTGGCATGATCGGAAAACCGCCTGTATGTATAGTCAAACTTGCCGACATCGCGTTTCAGGCTCTGCCGGATCGCTGCTAAGGAATGATGACGTGACGTTCTTACCACAGAGTTCCACGCCGCAAATTGAAAATCCCTGTGAACTTTCCCTCGTTATTCCCGCATTTAATGAGGGAAAGAACATCGGACTCTTATTGGACCGGATTTTGCCGGTGTTGGAGAGCCTGTCAAAGGACTGGGAACTGGTCTTTGTCGATGACGGCTCATCCGACGATACGCTCGCATGGATAAAAGCCGCCAATCTGAAAGATCGCCGCATTCGCGCGGTTTCGTTCAGCCGTAATTTTGGCAAAGAAATAGCCATTGCGGCCGGGCTGGATGCGTCGCGCGGAAACGCAGTGGTCATCATGGATGCCGACCTCCAACATCCGCCCGAAATGATTGGCCGCTTTATAGAACTTTGGCGCGAAGGCTACGACGTCGTATATGGCCAGCGGGTTGACCGCCACACCGATGGCCTCGCGCGCCGGATGTTTACCTATACTTTCTATCATGCATTCGCGCTTTTCGGCGAAACCCCGCTGCCCGATGGGGCTGGTGATTTCCGCCTATTGGACCGGAAGGCCGTCGACGCGCTAAGGGCAATGGGCGAACGCGCACGGTTTTCAAAAGGGCTTTATGCGTGGATCGGTTTCAAATCGGTTGGCGTACCCTTTGATGTCGCCGACCGCGCGCAAGGCTCGTCGAAGTTCAGTTTACGCCGGCTACTTCATTTCGCGCTCGACGGCATCACATCGTTTTCCACCGTTCCCTTGCGCCTGTGGACCTATATTGGTGCGCTGATTTCAGGGTTAGCCCTGCTGATGGCCGCCTGGGTCGTCATCAGCACATTGGTCTATGGAACCGATGTGCCGGGATATTCGACACTACTCGTTTCGATTACCTTTTTCGCGGGTGTCCAATTGCTATCGCTCGGGGTTATTGGTGAATATATCGGCAGGATTTTTGCCGAGGTAAAACGGCGACCGCTTTATCTGATCGGTGATCGGGTGGGCTATGAAATTCAAAAGCCAAAAAGGCCGAAGCCTAAAACACCAAAGCCGGCGCGTGACGCCTGATGATTCGTAAATTTGCCTCCGTCAGCGGCTTCACGCTGGTGTCACGTCTCACCGGATTTTTGCGCGATGTCGTGATCGCATCAATGCTCGGCTCTGGTCTTATGGCAGATGCCTATTTTGTCGCCCAACGTTTACCGAACCATTTTCGGGCTATTTTTGGCGAAGGGGCATTTAATTCGGCTTTTGTGCCCGGCTATGCGCGCGAACTTGGAACGGCGGGGCCCAATGCAGCACGGCTGTTTGCCGGACGGGTTTTGACCTTACTTACGCTGGTCTTGCTTCCTCTAACCATCCTTGCGATCTGGCAAATGCCCGTTGTGATCAACCTGCTTGCCCCAGGCTTTGCCGAGGATTCCGAAAAATATGCGCTGGCAGTGACCCTTACCCGTATAACCTTTCCCTATTTGCTCCTGATTTCGATCGTTACATTGCTGTCCGGCATTTTGAATGCCCATAACCGGTTTGCCGCCGCCGCAGGGGCACCCGTCCTTTTAAATATGGCCATTTTGGGCGCCCTTGCCGTCGCCTTTTTATTCCCCTCCGCATCCCACGCGGCCGCGTGGGGTATCGCGGTTTCCGGCCTGTTGCAGTTGGTCCTTGTCGCCTTCGATGCCAGTCGGCACGGATTTTTGCCCCGGTTTGAAAGGCCGCATCTCAATCCTGCAATGGGCCGCTTTTTTCGAGCGCTCGGCCCCGCCGTCATCGGCTCGGCCGGCGTCCAGATCGCCATCTTTGCCGACACGATTATCGCGTCATTACTTCCCACCGGTTCCGTTTCTGCCATTTCCTATGCTGATCGACTTTATCAATTGCCCGTTGGTTTGATCGGAATTGCAGCAGGAACCGTACTGTTGCCGGAGATGAGCCAGCACCTTGCAAGCGACTCACACGACCGCGCCCACCATGCCCAAAATCGATCAATGGCCTTGAGCATCATGCTGACCGCGCCCTTTTTTGTTGCGTTCCTGATGATTCCGGACCTCATCATGCGCGGCGTATTTATGCATGGCAATTTTACGGCCACGGATGCTTCGGCTTCGGCAGCCGTTCTCTCCGCCTATGCCATCGGTATCTTGCCAATCGTTCTCATTCGATCGTTTGTTGCCAGTTTTCATGCACGGCAGGATACAACCACCCCCTTATTAGCCGCCTTTCTTGGCATCGCCGTCAATGTGGGCCTCAAACTGATCCTATATCGGAATTACGGCGCACCGGGCTTGGCCTTCGCGACGGCAATAGGTGCATGGATCAACGGCAGCATGCTGGTCATCCTAGCCTTGAAAAAAGGCTGGATGAAATTTGATATCGACTTGATTCAAATGGTGGTTGCCGTTGCGGCGGCCACTACAGTGCTGGCTGCAAGTACACCGTTGCTATTAAGTCCATCACAGTCGATATCTCTGCAATTCGGCATCGCCGCGCCGGCTGTTTCACTGGTGGTTACAGGCCTCACCGGCTCAATCATTTACGCAGCGGCTTTGTGGGGATCATCACGCCTTGTCCGGAAAAATTGATCCGGATCATCCCCCACTAAATGCCTTCCAACGACGGATACGCGCGACAAACGCTCAACCCATAAAAAAGGCCGGAGCAGCCCGATGGGCAGTCCGGCCGATTGGCTTTTTAAGGTGTCCGCTCAGAATGTTTTATTGCCCCGCACGAGCACGTAATAGGCATAGAGCGACGTTGTCCCGCAAATATATAGACGGTTGCGCATAACGCCACCAAAACAGATATTGGCAACCACTTCAGGGACGTGGATGTTGCCAATCAAGGTGCCATCTGGATCGTAAATGTGAACGCCATCCCCCGCCGATGTCCAGATTCGACCGTCTTCATCGATGCGAAAACCGTCAAACAACCCGTTCGTTGACGTTGCAAACAACCGGCCATTTTTGAGCGTATCCCCATCGACATCGAACACCCGAATATGACGTGGACCATTCTCGATATGGGTTGCGCCCGTATCGGCAATATAAAGCTTCGTCTCGTCGGGCGAGAACGCCAAGCCATTCGGGCGGGCAAAATCATTGGCTACGCGGGTGATTTTTCCGGTTTTACCGTCGATGCGGTAAACGTGGCATCCGCCGATTTCACTTTCCGACCGCAGGCCCTCGTAATCCCAGTCAATGCCATAGGCAGGATCGGTAAACCAAATCGAATCGTCCGATTTTACGACAAGATCATTAGGAGAATTGAAGCGCTTGCCATCAAAAGTTTCAGCCAGCGTCGTAATGGTACCGTCAAATTCCGTCCGCGAGACGCGACGACCACCATGTTCGCAGCTGACCAACCGACCTTGGCGATCAACCGTATTACCGTTCGAGTACTGCGATGGCGCGCGAAATACTGATACGCTGCCGTCGGTTTCGTCATACCGCATCATCCGGTTGTTCGGAATGTCGGACCAGACGAGGTAACGGCCAGCGGGAAAATAGGCCGGACCTTCGGCCCAACGGCATCCGCCAACATAAAGCCGGTCAAGTTTGGCTGTCCCGTTAAAAAGACCTGCCGCACGCTTGTCGATAACCTCGTAAGGCGTCGGCAAAATATCATCATATGGCTTGTTCATCGTATCCCCCCGATTTTTTTAATGGCTTATCGCGATATGTTGCGCGTTCTTCCCCAGCATTGACTGCTAGACGCTCGCGGTCAATCCGCCATCGACCATCAAAATATGACCATTTATAAAATTCGATGCGTTTGATGCGAGAAAAATTGCCGCACCCACTAATTCTTCAACGTCGCCCCACCGGCCAGCGGGCGTTCGCTTGCATAGCCAATCGGAAAATTCGGCGTTCTCAACAAGGGCTTTATTGAGCTCGGTTACAAAATAGCCGGGTGCAATCGCATTCACTTGAATATTATGTTTGGCCCATTCGGCGGCAAGCCCCTTGGTCATCATTTTAACCGCGCCCTTGGTGGCGGTGTAAGGCACAATAGTGGGACGTCCCAACTCGCTCTGTACCGAGCCGATATTGATGATTTTGCCTCGTTTGCGCGCAATCATCCGGCGACCAACCGAGCGGGCTGCGAAAAAGGTACTCTCGACATTGGTTCGAAAAAGGTCCCGCCAATGTTCATCCTCGAACTCTTCCGCCGGACCTCGATGCTGCTTTCCCGCATTATTGATCAAAACATCGATGGGTCCGATACTGGCCTCAATCTCCGAGACCGCCGCTTCGATAGCCGTTGAATCCGTCACATCGAACGCGCTTTCGGAAATTTTTAGGCCTTCTTGTCGCAAGTCGACGGCAGCTTTGGCAAGTTTAGCAGTGTCACGACCGTTCAGCACCACATGTGCACCAGCCCGCGCCATTCCGGCGGCCATCGCGTAACCAATGCCCTGACTAGACCCTGTAACCAAAGCGATGCGACCCGATAAATCAAAGAGTTTAAGCGACATGGTCTGAACTTCCCCAAACATATTTCACGATCATTTCTAGTTTGAAGGATGGTTTATCGAGCCGCAAGCGTCATGAATAGGATGAACTTGACCGGACCATGAAGTTAAGCCACGAAAACATAGATAAGGGAGAACTGTTGGCATGCCAGACATAGACGCCATTGTCATTGGAGCCGGTGTTATAGGCCTTGCCGTAGCCGAAGCCTTGGCGCGATCGAGACGTTCAGTCATTGTCCTTGAGGCGGCCGAGGGCATTGGAACCATTACGTCGTCCCGCAATTCGGAAGTCATTCATGCTGGGATTTATTATCCGGAAGGCAGTCTGAAGGCCCAATTTTGCGTCGAAGGCCGTCATGCGCTTTATGATTGGTGCGACACACATCGCGTACCCTATCGCCGAGCGGGAAAATTGATTGTCGCCACCGATGAGGCTGAACTCAGCGCCATAAGCGGGCTTGAAAAAAAGGGAATCGCCAACGGCGTTGATGATCTGGTGATGCTATCGCCGTCCGAAGCACTTCGGCTTGAACCAGCCTTGTCCTGTACGGGCGCACTCTTGTCACCCTCGACCGGTATTTTGGACAGCCATGCCTTCATGCTTTCCCTGCAAGGCGAAGCGGAAGCCAACGGAGCTGCCCTTGCCTTTCATACACCCTTTATCCGAGCCGATGTTGGGGGTAACACCCTTTATGTCGAAGCCGGCGGCGCCGAGCCGATGCGCCTGTCAACATCAATACTCGTAAATTGCGCCGGATTGTCGGCATCGCTTGCCGCCAAGGCGATGCGAGGCCTAGGCATCGCTCATGTTCCCGAAACGCTCTATGCCAAGGGTAATTATTTTTCGTTGCGCGGACGCGTGCCATTTTCGCATCTCATTTATCCTGCCCCGCAGACCCACGGCCTCGGCGTTCATCTGACCCTTGATCTGGGCGGCCAAGCGCGGTTTGGCCCTGATGTCGAATGGGTCGATACGTTGGATTATGAGGTCGACCCCAAACGTTCGGAAGGATTTGATGACGCCATTCGCCGTTACTGGCCGGGCCTTCCCGACGGTGCCTTGATACCAGCCTATTCAGGAATAAGACCCAAAATTTCGGGTCCCAATGACCCTGCCCTCGATTTCCGGATTGATGGTCCCGAAATTCATGGCATTTCGGGACTTGTGAATCTCTTCGGTATCGAAAGCCCCGGGCTGACCTCTTCTCTAGCGGTGGCCGCAGCCGTCATGCGCAAATTGGCCTAAGGCCCCAACGCCTCACAAGGGACGCATCCTATGAGCAATAATCTTGATGATCGCCTTACCGCCTTCAAAGAGGCAGCGATTTCGCTGATTGGAGAGGCTCATGTCCTGACAGGCTTGGATGCGGCGCCTTTTGAAATCGATTTCTGGAAGCAATATGCTGGCAAAGCGGCATTTGTGCTGCGTCCGGCCACCACGGCGGAAGTGTCTGGTATCGTTGAACTCGCGGCCCATCACCGCATCGCCCTCGTGCCTCAGGGCGGCAATACAGGATTGGTGAATGGCGGAATTCCTGACGGATCAGGCCATGAGGTGGTCCTCTCGCTTCAGCGAATGAACCATATTCGATCCATTGATTCCGCCGGCGATTATATCACCGTCGAAGCCGGGGTAATTTTAGCGGATGTGCAAAAGGCAGCTGAAAGCGCTGATCGGCTATTTCCTTTGGCATTGGGCGCAGAAGGATCATGCCGAATTGGAGGCAATATCGCGACCAATGCCGGGGGCGTGAATGTATTGCGATATGGCATGACGCGCGAACTGGTTTTAGGCCTCGAAGTTGTTTTGGCAAACGGCAATATTCTCGACCTTCTCAAACCGCTGCGGAAAGACAATACCGGCTACGACCTGAAGCACCTGTTTATTGGCTCGGAAGGCACGCTTGGCATCGTAACGGCTGCAACCTTGCGCCTCGTTGCCCCGGCAAGGGAGCGGGTAACGATGTGGCTGGCGATCGAGACACCTGAGGCAGCCGTCCATCTTTTTCGACAATTACGCGGTGTGTTTGGCGACCTCATCTCATCCTTCGAATTGGTCAGCTCCTATGGTGTCGAAGCGGCATGCACGCATTTGCCCGGCGTTCGCCGTCCCGTCTCGGACCCTCACCCTTGGCATGTCCTGATCGAGCTGGCGTGGACTTTCACGGAGGGACTGCGCGAGCGAGCCGAGGCGGTAGTCGCCACATTGTTTGAAGAAGGCCGCGTGATTGACGGCGCGATTGCCGAAACCGAGGCACAACGCGCCATGATGTGGCGAATCCGTGAGGGGCAGAGCGAGGCCACAAGTAAAATCGGCTATGTCGTGCGAAGCGACGTGACCGTTGCCATTGTCGACATTCCCCTGTTAATCGAGCGTTGTGAAGCTTTTACCCGAAAATTCGGACCCGACGTCGTCGTCTTGCCCTTCGGCCATATTGGCGATGGTAATTTGCATATGAATTTCGTGGTCCCGCGCGAGCGGGCCGCCCTGCTTGCGCCCCCGCTATTCGACAATCTCTTTTCCGAAGTCGATCGACTTCAAGGCTCGATCAGCGCGGAACACGGCGTAGGGCGCGCAAAGCGCGATGCCATCATTTCCCGCAAACCCGCTGCTGCCATGACCTTGATGCGCGACCTGAAATCGATGCTTGATCCAAATGGTATTTTGAATCCGGATGTGGTTGTTAGCGCACCAATAAAAGAACGATGAATTCGTATATTCCTTTTGATTCCAAGCCGTAATAGGCCTAAATAAATCTCGATTTTGAGCGTTTTGTGACCCCCTTTGTAGAAAAGAATCAATGACAAAATTGTTGTTCCTTCGCCTCGTCCCTGCGCTCGCAGCAGTGCTTTTTAGCATTTCTCAACCTGTTATGGCTACTCCACGCACGGATCTCAATATCGGCTTACGGTTGGAGCCGCCTCACCTTGATCCAACGGCCGGCGCTGCTGCAGCCATCGGTGAGGTTGGCTATGCCAATATTTTTGAGGGTCTGACCCGAATAGACCATACCGGTAAAGTCATTCCAGCGCTGGCCGCGCGATGGGATATCTCGGACGAGGGCAAGACCTACGTCTTTCATTTGCGCACAGGTGCCAAATTCCATGATGGCACCCCTTTCTCCGCAGAAAGTGTAAAATATTCACTGGATCGCGCCCGCGGCGAGAGCAGCGTTAATCCGCAAAAGATCCTCTTCGAGGCCATCGAGAGCGTAGATATTGTGGATCCCGCGAGCGTGAAAGTGACATTAAAACACGCGACCGGCTCATTTCTGTTCAATCTAGCTTGGCCAGCGGCGGTGATGGTTTCATCAACTTCTGCCGACAAGAACAAGACAGATCCGGTCGGGACAGGCCCTTTTAAATTTGCTAGCTGGGTCAAGGGCTCAACGATCGAACTCGTTCGGAATGAGAATTATTGGGCCACGCCAGCCAAGCTCGACAAAGTGAGTTTTAAAGTCGTCAGCGATCCGACGGCAGCCTATGCCGGTTTGCTTGCCGGCGATATTGATGCCTTTCCAAACTATCCCGCACCTGAAAATCTTGATCAGTTTCGTGCCGATAAGCGTTTCTCGGTTGTCGTTGGCAATACCGAGGGAAAGACGATCATGGCAATCAACAACGGTAAAAAGCCGTTTGATGATATACGCGTGCGACAGGCCCTAGCGTTTGCCATTGATCGGAAGGCGATCATTGATGGTGCGATGTATGGCATTGGCCAACCCATTGGCTCGCATTACGCCCCGACTGATCCCGGTTATGTCGATTTAACAGCCCAATACGCCTATGACCCCTACCACTCCAAGGCCCTTTTGCGCGAGGCTGGCGTTAGTGATCTAAAGGTTCGTCTCGTCCTTCCTCCGCCCGAATATGCAAGACGCGGCGGCGAGATTATTGCGCAGCAATTGAAGGCTATCGGCGTAACCGTCGAGCTTGTTCCGGTCGAGTGGGCGCAATGGCTCTCGGATGTGTTCAAGGCCAAGAATTACGACCTCACCATCATCTCGCATGTCGAGCCAATGGACCTCGATATTTATGCGCGGGATGATTATTATTTCGACTATCATAACCCAACTTACAAGGCCGTGATCGCCGAATTGGCAGCGACGTCGGATGAAACCAAAAGGCTAGAATTGATTGGCCAAGCTCAAAAAATTCTCACCGATGACAGTGTGAATGTGTTTCTCTTTTTGCTGCCAAAGAGCGGGGTATGGAATGCTAAGCTCAAGGGCTTGTGGGAGAACGCCCCCCTTCCGGTCAATGACCTGACCGAGGTGGAGTGGACGGAATAAAAAAGGCGGCCTTCCGGCCGCCTTTCTGTTTCAAATGCGTTAAGCCCGCATTCTTTTGCCTTCCGGATCAAACAAGGGATCAGCGATAATCGTCGCCTTGACCTGCTCGCCCATCAGCTCAATCTCGAAGGCACCTTTACCGGTATCGCCCGCCAATTCCTTAGGCACATAGCCTTGCGCCAAAGAGCGGTCGACATAATGGCCATATCCACCCGATGTCACCCAGCCGATCACCTTGCCCTTATACGAGATCGGCTCATCGCCCAGCACATCGGCATCTTTGGCTGCAACAGTGAAGCTGACCCGACGCAGCGTGCCGCCTGAGGCGTGTTCTTCCACCGCTTTGGCCTTGCCGATAAAGTCAGGCTTATCCAGACGGATAAAACGCTCCATGCCCGCCTCAAATGGCCCATAGATCGGGCGCAATTCGCGGTACCAAGTGGGGAAGTTCTTCTCCAGCCGCAAAGCGAGCAATGCCCGCATGCCGAAATGAATGAGGCCATGTGGCTTTCCAGCCTCTAAAATCGAAAGATAGAGGCGACGCTGATATTCGGGAGCCACCCAGATTTCATAGCCAAGATCGCCCGTATAGGTCACGCGATTAACCATGGCCGGAACATTGGCGATGTCCATCGACCGATGGTCCATAAATTTAAACGCGGCGTTCGAGACATCCTCATCGGTCAACGCTTGCAACACATCGCGTGCCTTTGGACCTGCAATGGAAAGGCCTACAAGATTCATGTCATAGCGGCGGATCGCAACCGAACCATCCTTCGGCAGGTGCTGCTCGAACCACCGCATATGATAAATCTGCGCCTGCGACGAACCCCACATCACGAAGCGGTTCTCTGCCACTTTGGCGATGGTGAAATCGCCAATCAGCTTGCCGCTTTCATTCAGCATCGGCGTCAACACCAAGCGACCGATCTTCGGCATCACATTGGTCATCAACCGGTTGAGATAGGCTTCCGCGCCTGCCCCCGAAAATTCATATTTGGCGAAATTGGCAATCTCGGTAACGCCGACGCCGTTTCTGACCCCGAGACATTCCGCCTTTACATGCTCAAAATCATTCGAGCGGCGGAAGGAGAAAATATCTTTCCGTTTGACGCCCTTGGGCGCGAACCAAAGCGGTGTTTCAAGCCCCCAGGAATCGCCCATCACCGCACCATTCTTTACCATCAAATCATAAATGGCGGTCGTCTGCTGCGGACGCGCTGCTGGAAGCTCTTCATTAGGGAATCGGATGCGGAAACGCCGCGAATAATTCTCGCGTACCTTCAAATTGGTATAAGAGCGCGTGGCCCACTCGCCATAGCGCGCCACATCCATGCCCCAGACATCAAAGCCCGGATCGCCATGCACCATCCATTGTGACAGCGCTAAGCCAACGCCGCCACCTTGCGAAAAGCCCGCCATGACGGCGCAAGCGACCCAATAATTTGATAGCCCCTGCACCGGCCCCACCAGCGGATTGCCATCGGGTGAGAAGGTAAACGGCCCATTGATGACTTTCTTGATGCCGGCTTTGGCCATGGCAGGGAAATGCTTGTAGCCAATCGCCAAGGATGGCGCGATCCGGTCAAGATCCGGCTCCAATAATTCCGCGCCGAAATCCCACGAGGTTTGCTTGGGCGACCACGGCACGCCCGCGCGCTCATAGGTGCCCAGCACCATGCCGGTCCGCTCCTGACGCATGTAAATCTCGGATTTAAAATCAATCGCGTGCGGCAGCTCATGGCCGCGCTCTTTGTTGAACGCCACCACTTCCGGCATCTCGTCGGTCACGAGATACATATGCTCCATCGCCAGCACCGGTAGTTCGATGCCCACCATGCGGCCCACTTCACGCGCCCAAAGCCCGCCGCAATTGACGACATGCTCAGCCACAATGGTGCCTTGATTGGTCACAACATCCCACCCGCCATCCGCACGCTGTTTGAGCTCTTCAACCTTGGTTTTGAGATAGATTTCAGCCCCGCCAATCTTGGCCGATTTGGCGTAAGCATGCGTGGTGCCATAGGGGTCAAGATTGCCATCTGCCTTATCGAGCATCGCGCCGACAAAATATTTATCTTCCAACAGCGGCATCATCTGTTTGGCTTCTTTGGCGGATAGAATTTCCGTCTCAAGCCCCAGATAGCGGGCGCGCGCATGGGCCATTTTCAGCCAGTCCATGCGGTCATGCGTATCGGCCAGCATCAAGCCACCCGAGCGATGCAAGCCGCAGCTTTCGCCGGAAATCTTTTCCAACTCGTCATACAGCCCGATCGTATAGCCTTGGAGTTTAGCCACATTCGGATCGCCATTCAGCGTATGAAACCCGCCCGCCGCATGCCAGGTCGAGCCATGGGTAAGCTGTTCGCGCTCTAGGAGAACAACGTCTTTCCAACCCGCTTTGGTGAGGTGGTAGAGCACCGAACAACCGACAACACCTCCACCGATGACAACAACACGGGCATGGGATATCATGAGGGGAACCTTTTGGAATGGGCCAGTAAAACGAAGTGCCAAGCTAGAAAATAGCGCGCACAGAAGCAAGCCAGTTCAATCGGCGCACTTCAACGCCTTAAGCGATACCGAGGAAAACCGATAGCGCGCGGCTTATCGCGAGCATTTCACTATCAAGCAAAGAACCGATCACCGGCCCAAGTCGGTCCACCGAGACCGTCTGCGCTTTATCTATCATCACTTGCGAAACCGCCCGCAGGCCATTTTCGTTGTTCGGCAAAATGGTCATCCGAAACAACGGCGTTTCGCGAATATCGCTTGTCATGGGTAAAACGGTAAAAGACGGATGATCGGCAAAAAGCATATTTTGAATGATGACTGCCGGGCGCGGCTTACCATAATCGCTATTCAGCGCGATGGTGACGACATCACCGCGCTTCATTTCCAGCCATCGCGATCACCCACTTGCTCCAACCAATCAAGCGTCTCTTTCTCGAGGGGATCGTGGGCCAGAAGAAGAGATTGGCGGCGGCACTCCTCGGCAAAACCGGGCTTTCGCGTGTCAGGAACCCAAATCTGAACGGGCCGCAATCCAGCTCGGCGCATACCCTCGCGATGCTGACGGACCCGTTGTGCCGTTGTTGCCATAACCCCTCTCCTTAAGCGTTTCATGTAACATTAACGGACTAGAAAATCAATAAACGCCCTCAGTGTCCATACCGCTTCTCCAGCACCTCAAACACCAATCGCGCTGCCTGCGGATCGCCGCCATCCGGCCTGCCATTCTTCGCCGCTGGAACCCAGCA
Organism: uncultured Hyphomicrobiales bacterium; assembly: GCA_903900975.1. Lineage (GTDB taxonomy): Bacteria > Pseudomonadota > Alphaproteobacteria > Rhizobiales > Beijerinckiaceae > CAIUPE01. The sequence goes on from CAIUPE010000047.1 coordinate 19,467, forward strand.
AAACACGTCGAAATGCGCCCAAGCCTTGGCCTTCTCGACAAAGCGCGACAAAAACAACGCCGCCGTTACCGACCCTGCAAAGCCGCCCGACGAGATATGGTTGATATCGGCAATCTTGGAGTCCAGCATTTTGGCATAAGGCTTCCAGAGTGGCAGACGCCAAACCGGATCATTCACCGCCTCGCCTGCTGCAGCAATATCGGCGGCAAGCGTTTCATCATCCGTATAAAAGGGCGGCAGATCAGGCCCCAGCGCCACGCGCGCGGCACCCGTTAGCGTCGCAAAATCGAGCACGAGATCGGGCGCCTCCTCATCGGCCAGCGCCAGCGCATCACCCAAGATCAAACGGCCTTCGGCATCTGTATTGCCGATTTCGACCGTCAGCCCTTTCCGGCTTGGCAACACATCTCCTGGCCTAAACGCATTGCCGGAAATGGAATTTTCAACCGCTGCCACAATCAGCCGTAACCGAACCTTGAGGCCCGACGCCATCACCATGCGGGCAACCGCCAAGGCAACCGCTGCGCCGCCCATATCCTTCTTCATCAACAACATGGAATTGTCGGGCTTGATGTTCAGCCCGCCAGTATCAAACGCCACCCCCTTGCCGACCAAAGTCACTTTTGGGTAGCTCTCGTCACCCCAAACGAGATCAATGATGCGCGGGGCGCGGGGGGAGGCGCGGCCCACCGCATGCACCATCGGGTAATTCTGCGCCAATAAATCCTCGCCAATAATGGAAGATATCTTAGCCCCAAATTCCTTGGCCACCGAACGGATCGCGTCGTCAATCTCGGCAGGCCCGAGATCATTGGCTGGCGTATTAATCAGATCGCGCCCCTGCCCGATGGCTTGCGCCATCATCGTGATGCGGGCGGCATCGACACCTTTAGGAGGCACGAGGCGAACCTTAAGCCCCTTCGGCTTGGCCTTGTAACGCTCGAACCGATAACTGCCGAGCACAAAGCCAAGCGTTGCAAGCTCGGCATTCCTGAGCGTGCCTTCGATATGATAAATACCCTCCGGCAGAGCAGTCGCGAGTTTAGCGAGCAAGAACGGATCGCATTCTGGCGCGTCAGGCTTTTCGACACCAAACAGCACCGCCCGGACATTTCCATCCGTATGCGGCAGAACCAGATGGCTCCCTGCTCCCCCCTCAAATCCGCTGGCTATGGCAAACGCCAAGGCTTCAGGCGAAATGGCTTGGGCAATGGATGACCAGCTTTCGCCATCGACAATGTGAACCGGAATGGACGCAGAACTTGCCTCAGACAGTAAAGGGTGCATGAAAGACTTCCCAAAATGTGACGAAATATAAGCCGTTGTCACATTATCCATGACAACGACGTCGCGCCGCAAGGGGCCCGTAGCCGCCAACGATAAGCGGATCGATCTATTGCCCCCTTGCGCCTGACGCGCCGATCCCTATAGTCCGGCGAAATTCAGCATCCGATCAGCAAAGAGTGACTGCCATGTCGAAAAAATCTGTCAAAAAAGTTGTTCTCGCCTATTCCGGCGGCCTCGATACTTCGATCATTCTGAAATGGCTGCAAACCACCTATGGGTGCGAGGTCGTGACCTTCACCGCTGATTTGGGCCAAGGCGAAGAATTAGGCCCAGCCCGCGACAAGGCGATTTTGCTCGGCATCAAGCCAGAAAACATCTTCATCGAAGACCTTCGCGAAGAATTCGTCCGCGATTATGTGTTCCCGATGTTCCGCGCCAATGCGGTCTATGAGGGCGTCTATCTCTTAGGCACCTCAATTGCGCGCCCGCTGATTGCCAAAAAGCAGATCGAGATCGCCGAAAAGGTTGGCGCGGACGCCGTCTCCCATGGCGCTACCGGCAAGGGCAATGATCAGGTCCGCTTCGAGCTTGGCTATTACGCGCTCAACCCGAACATCACCATCATCGCCCCTTGGCGGGAATGGGATTTGCGGTCACGCGAACAGCTCATCGCCTTTGCGGAAGCCAACCAAATTCCAATCGCCAAAGACAAGCGCGGCGAAGCGCCCTTCTCGGTCGACGCCAATCTCCTGCACGCCTCTTCCGAGGGCAAAGTGTTGGAAGATCCAGCAGTCGAGGTGCCCGATTACGTCTATTCCCGCACCATCGGGCCAGAAGCGGCTCCTGATAAGGCCACGACCATCACCATCGACTTTGCCAAGGGTGACGCTGTGGCGATCAATGGCGAGGCGCTCTCGCCTGCCACCCTGCTTGCCAAGCTCAATGCGCTCGGCAAAGAGAATGGCATTGGCCGGCTTGATCTCGTTGAAAACCGCTTCGTCGGCATGAAATCGCGCGGCATGTATGAAACACCGGGCGGCACCATTTTGCTCACCGCCCATCGTGCCATCGAATCGATTACGCTGGACCGTGGCGCAGCCCATCTCAAAGACGAGCTGATGCCCAAATACGCCGAGCTGATTTATAACGGCTTCTGGTTCTCGCCCGAGCGCGAAATGCTGCAGGCGCTAATTGATCGCTCGCAGGAAGCCGTCACAGGCCGTGTGACGCTGAAGCTTTACAAGGGCAATGTCATCGTAATCGGTCGCGAGAGCCCCTACTCGCTCTATGATCAGGATCTTGTGACGTTTGAAGAAGGTGCCGTGGCCTATGACCACCGCGACGCGGCAGGCTTCATCAAGCTCAACGCGCTACGCCTGCGCACCTTGGGTATGCGCAAGAAGAAGCACGGGATGTAATCTTTTGAGCGTCCTTCTCCCCGAGGGGAGAAGGTGGCGCGGGACGCGTCGGATGAGGGCCTAATGCCTACCGTTAGCCCCTCATCCCCCTGCTTTCGCAGGTAGCTTCTCCTTCAGGGAGAAGGAAAATTATCTATTGCGCGTGATGCGCCGCGTCTAAATCCACCGGTTTTATCGCAACCGACTCGCCACATCCGCAAGCCGATGTCTCGTTCGGGTTATTAAACACGAATTGGCTAGCAAAACGGTCGGTTTTAAAGTCCATCTCGGTGCCGATCAGGAACATCAGGGCTTTAGGGTCGATCACGACCTTAACACCCTTTTCCTCGACCACATCGTCACCCGCCGCAATGCTCTCCGCATAATCAATGGTGTAGGCCATACCGGCGCAACCGCCGTTTTTAACGCCTACTTTGATCGCTGCAATCGGCTTTTCAGCATTCGACATGATTTCGCGTATGCGCTCTGCAGCAGCATCGGTCAGCGACATCATCTTAAATTTCGGTAGTGCCATTTTACTTCTCCCCTAACGGGTTCAAGGCCCGAAAGTTGATTTCAACTCTAATGTAACACTGTTCGCCCCGATTGTAAGGGGCGCATCAGCGTGCCGTCTTTTTCTTCTGTAGCGGCGCACGACCTGCAGCATCTGCAGCCAGCTTGAACCAAGGCCTGAACGCATCCGGATCTTCATAGGCCTCATCCGGCATCTGATAATAGCGCATGGTCATGGTCTTGCCCTTGGCTTCATAGGTGAAGGGTTTAAGCCCCTCCTCCTCAAAACGCCCCTGCGTCTCTTGATCGGCCTTCAGATAAACCACACCATCGATCTCAATCGCGATAATCCGGCCATCCAGATAAACACCCGTTCCACCAAACATGCGCTTGAGCGAAACCGGGGCTAAAGGCCGAAACAGCTCGTAAAGATCGTCATGCGTCATGGCATATCACCACATATCGAGCGCCACTTTGGCCTCATCCGACATGCGGGATTGATCCCAAGGCGGATCAAACACCATTTTAACCTCGACCGATTGAACACCCGCAACCGTGCTAACGGCAGTCTCAACCCAACCCGGCATTTCGCCAGCCACCGGGCAACCGGGCGCCGTCAGCGTCATATCGATATCAACCTTGCGGCTATCATCAATCGCGATGCGATAGATCAGGCCAAGCTCGTAAATATCGGACGGAATTTCCGGATCATACACCGTCTTTAAGGCGGCAATGATATCATCCGTCAGCCGGTCAATTTCCTCGGGCGGCAACGCACTCGCAACGCCGATTTCCGGCTTGTTTGGCGCTTCGTCCGGCAGAGGGGAAAGATCATTCATACCGGTGCTCCTCAGGAAAATAGGGATTCGGCTTTACGGAGAGCAACGACCAGCGCGTCAACCTCCTCAACCGTATTATAAAACGCAAACGACGCGCGGCAGGTGGATGTCACGCCAAACCGTTGCAGCAAAGGTTGTGCGCAATGGGTACCGGCTCGAACCGCGACGCCAGAGCGATCAATCACGGTCGCCACATCATGCGCATGCGCGCCCTTCATCTCGAAGGACACAATCGCACCCTTATTGCGGGCCTTGCCGATGATGCGCAGCGAGTTCATCTCGCCCAGCCGCTCCATCGCATAATCCCGCAGCAGGTCTTCTTGCTTAGCTATCGCCTCACGACCGACTTTGTTCATATAATCGAGCGCTGCGCCCAAACCAATCGCCTGCACAATCGGCGGCGTACCCGCCTCAAAGCGATGCGGCGGTTCATTATAGGTCACCGTCTCGGTGGTCACGAGATTGATCATCTCGCCGCCCCCATTAAACGGCGGCATTTTGGCCAGAAGATGACGCTTGCCATAGGCTACGCCAATGCCCGTCGGCCCATAGAGCTTGTGACCCGTGAAGCAGTAAAAATCGGCATCCAGCGCCCGCACATCGGTTTCGAGATGAACGGAACCTTGGCAGCCATCCACCATCACCAAAGCGCCTTGGGCGTGAGCCATGCGGATAATATCAGCGATCGGGTTAATGGTGCCCAGCGCGTTCGACATTTGGGTGATGGCTACAATTTTGGTGCGCGGCGAAATCAGTTTCTCAAACGCATCCATATCGAGATTGCCGTCGTCATCGCACGGAATCCATTTGATCACCGCCCCATGCCGCTCGCGCAAAAAATGCCAAGGCACAATGTTGGAGTGGTGCTCCATGATCGAGAGAATAATCTCGTCGCCCGGCTTAATCACCATCTGCCCGAGGCTTGCAGCCACGAGGTTCATCGCCTCGGTGGCGTTGCGCGTGAAGATGATCTCGTCGGTCGATTCCGCATTGATGAAAGCGCGCACCGTTTCGCGTGCGTGCTCGAAGGCTTCAGTCGCGGCATTGGCCATATAATGCAGTCCGCGATGGACATTCGCGTACTCGTTCTCATACGCATAGACCATGCGATCAAGCACAATTTTCGGCTTTTGCGCCGAAGCCGCATTGTCGAGATAGACGAGCGGTTTGCCATAGACGGTCTTCGACAGAATCGGAAAATCCGCTCTGATCTTTTCGACGTCATATGGCGTTGCGCTGGTCATCTTCATATCATCCTTCAACCGCGTGCTTTCAGCCAAGCTTCGGTCATGGCCTCAAGCGTTTCGCGGACGCCATCATGCGGGATCATCTCCAACGCTTCACCCACAAACGCCTGCAGCATCAACGCTTCAGCTTCAGCCTTTGGCAGTCCGCGTGCGCGGAGATAAAACAAGAGATCATCGTCCAACGCGCCAACCGTTGCCCCGTGGCCGCATTGCACATCATCGGCAAAGATTTCGAGCTCCGGCTTGTTGTTCATCGTTGCGCCATCGTGCAACAAGACCGCACGGCTCATCATCTTGCCATCGGTTTGCTGCGCATGGGGTCGAACAATAATCTTGCCTTGGAAAACACCCGTTGCTTCATCATCCAACACATGCGCGAAATGCTCGCGGCTCACGCATTCAGGCACGGCATGATCGACGACCAGTGTCGTATCGACATGCTGGCGATCTTTGAGCAGCGATGCGCCCGAGATCGTGGCGTTTGAGCCTTCGCCCTCGAACCGTAAAAACACCTGATGACGCGAGAGTGCCGAACCGGTCACAAAATTGCCGCTCGTCACCGTTGAGCGCGCACCCATGCGGCCACCGAGCGTTGTCAAAAGCGTCGCCTGCGGATCAACAAGGTTGATGCGCATATGATCGAAATGGGAATCGTCACCGACGACGATCTCGACAACACTATTAGCGAGCGCGCCTGCAGCGCCTTCATGGGTCTCAATCAACGTTAGCTTGGCGCCGTCGGCAATCTCAACCACAACCCGCCCATAGGCTGACACAGCACCCGTCGTCACAATGCGGAGATGGATGGGCTTATCGATCACAACACCACCAGCCACCGCCAGATGCAGCGTATGATCGACAAAGGCCGCGTTCAACGCAACGACGGGATCACCATCCTTCGGGAACACGCTATCGGCGGCAAGCCCGTCATCAGGAGCATCGCTTTTTAGGCTAATGCTGACACCTGCGAGTTCATCGCTTTGCGCCCATGTCGGATGACCGTCAACGATGGTAACGATAAAGGCATCAAGCTCGTCCCACACGGAAGCGCTTGGTGCCAAAGCGCCTGCTTTGGCCAACGGTGGTGCGTCCTTCAGCAAGGCGCGCAAATCGGTGTAGTGATAAGCCTCGATCCGGCGATGCGGCAGACCGGCTGCAGCAAAGCGTTCGAAAGCAGGTTGCCGCAGCGCAGGCACAGAAGCGCCTTGCGCGATCAGCGCCAATTCCACAGAGGTTTTTAAGGGCGTAACGCTGGCCATCAGATGATCCTCACGCCGCAACGTCTGAGACGTAATCGGCATAGCCATTGGCTTCCAGTTCAAGCGCCAATTCCTTGCCGCCGGTTTTCACAATGCGGCCCTTCGACATCACGTGAACAGTGTCAGGAACGATATAGTTCAACAAACGCTGATAATGGGTGATCACGAGGAACGAACGATCCGCCGAGCGCAGTGCATTGACGCCCTCAGATACGATTTTCAACGCATCAATATCGAGGCCTGAATCGGTTTCATCGAGAATGCCGATGGAAGGCTCCAAAAGCGCCATCTGCAAAATTTCCATCCGCTTCTTTTCGCCACCCGAGAAGCCGACATTAAGACCACGACGGAGCATCTCCTGCGGGATGCCGAGCTTATCCGCACCCACCTTCACGCGGCGCATGAAATCAGGTGTCTTCAACTCGCCCTCGCCGCGCGCACGCGACTGGGCGTTCATGGCGGCTTTCAAAAAGGTCATGGTTGCAACGCCCGGAATTTCGAGCGGATATTGGAACGCCAAAAACACGCCAGCAGCTGCGCGTGCATCCGGCTCCATATCGAGCAGATTTTGACCATCCAGCAAAATCTCGCCATCCAGAATTTCGTAATCCGGCTTGCCCGCGATTACATAAGAAAGCGTCGATTTACCCGAACCATTCGGCCCCATAATGGCCGCCACTTCGCCATTATGAATGGTGAGATCGAGGCCATTGAGGATCTTCTTTGATCCATCTTCAATGGCGACGTGGAGATTGCGAATTTCTAACATTACAAGTGTCCTTAACTATCAAAAGAGCTCATTAAGATCGCGGCGACCGTCAACGATACGAATGATAAAAATCTCATCACCCTCCATACGGTAGAGAATAAGATAAGGCCCAACGACCTGCCCCCCTCATTCCTACCGCCACATCCTCTCGCAATCGGCCAACCAACGGATTTTCGCCTAAAGCGGCCACGCGTTTTTGAAGAGTTTCAATCAGTTCCTTAGCCGCACGCCGATTTCGATCCGCAAGCCAAGAGCCAATCGTAACAAGATCACGCTCAGCCTGTCGGGATAAACTAATCCGCTTCACATGACGCGTCCCGTGGAATTCAGTGTTTTCAAAACGCGGTCGAACACTTCATCCACATTGCCCGCCACACCGCTTTCAAGTCCAACATCCCAAAGTTCCCGCAACCGCGTCTCAGCGGTTGGACCCTGCGACCGTAAATCGCCAATTTCATCTCGCAACCGCCGCAATTCGCCACTCATGGAGTATAGATCAGAACGCAAAGCGCCAATTTGCTCGAGAATGAGATTTTCAACTTTTTCATTCATCATTCTACCCCACACTTCCCTCAAGCGAGATCGAAATAAGCTTTTGCGCCTCAACCGCGAATTCCATCGGCAATTGTTGCAGCACGTCTTTCACGAAGCCATTGACGATCAAGGCCGTGGCCTCTTCCGCCGATAGCCCGCGCTGGCGGCAATAAAACATCTGCTCTTCCGAGATTTTCGACGTCGTTGCCTCATGCTCAAAGACCGCGCTGGCGTTTTTGCTCTCGAGATAAGGCACCGTATGCGCACCGCATTGCTCGCCGATCAGCAAACTGTCGCAATTGGTAAAGTTACGCGCATTCGTCGCTTTGCGATGAGCGGATACTTGACCGCGATAGGTGTTTTGCGAGCGTCCTGCCGAGATGCCCTTCGAGATGATCCGGCTCGTCGTGTTCTTGCCGAGATGGATCATCTTGGTGCCGCTATCCACCTGTTGCATACCGTTCGATACCGCGATGGAATAGAACTCGCCGCGCGAATTATCGCCCCGCAAAATGCAGCTCGGATATTTCCACGTGATCGCTGAGCCGGTTTCCACCTGCGTCCAGCTGATCTTGGAATTCGCCCCGCGGCAATCGCCCCGCTTGGTCACAAAATTATAAATGCCACCCTTGCCGTCGGCATCCCCCGGATACCAATTCTGCACCGTCGAATATTTGATTTCCGCATCGTCCATGGTGACGAGTTCGACAACAGCCGCGTGGAGCTGGTTCTCATCGCGTTGCGGCGCGGTGCAGCCCTCAAGATAGGACACATAAGAGCCCTTCTCGGCGATGATCAACGTGCGCTCAAACTGGCCGGTATTCTTCTCGTTGATCCGGAAATAGGTCGACAATTCCATCGGGCAACGCACGCCCTCGGGGATGTAGACAAACGAACCATCGGTAAACACGGCGCAGTTTAACGTAGCGTAATAATTATCGGTTACAGGCACCACGGTGCCGAGATATTTCCGCACCAGTTCCGGATGCTCTTTGATCGCTTCTGAGATCGAGCAGAAGATCACGCCCGCCTTCTTCAATTCTTCCTTAAACGTCGTAACCACCGAGACGCTGTCAAACACGGCATCAACGGCGACCTTGGAGGTGGTCACACCCGCCAGAATTTCCTGCTCGCGAAGCGGAATGCCGAGCTTTTTATAGGCATCCAGAATAGCCGGATCGACTTCATCCAGCGTCTTGGGCGCAGCATTCAGCTTAGGCGCGGCATAATAATAAGATTCATTGAAATCAATTTTCGGATAATGCACCCGCGCCCAAGTAGGCTCGGCCATCGTCTGCCAGCGCTTATAGGCGTCGAGCCGCCATGCTAGCATCCATTCCGGCTCGCCTTTTTTTGCAGAGATAAAGCGGACAATATCCTCAGAAAGACCCTTTGGGGCCTTGTCGACTTCCAGATCGGTCGAAAATCCGTATTTATACTGGTCCACATCAAGCGTTTTGACCTGCTCAACGGTCTCTTTAACGGCTACCATCACTCTCTCCCGACAAACTGGCTTCAAGGGCCAAGCGTCTTAAAGGGCTTCGCGCCCCAACCTACAATGTTTTCACGCCGCGCGCGATCGCTTCATCATTCGTTCTATGAGTGTTTCGAATATCGAAGCAAAGCGGATCACTTCTTCAGCACTATTCGTCCAACCAAAACTCACCCGTATAGCGCCTGATACCATATCGGGTGCCACGCCCATAGCGTCAAGAACGTGGGATCGCTTGACCTTCCCCGACGAACACGCCGAACCTGACGATAGCGCCACACCGGCCAGATCAAAACCCATCAAAGCCATTTCAGCCGTCAAACCCGGCACGGCAAAGGCTAACGTATTAGGCAATCTTGCCACGTTCGCGCCAAAAATCATGGCCTCGGGGCATAGCTTTATCACAGCAGCAGCAACCGCATCGCGCCAATCCTGATAATTCGCGGCTTCAATACGAAGCGAGGACATCACCGCTTGCGCGGCAGCGCCAAAGCCGACAATGCCGGCGACATTTTCCGTTCCTCCGCGGGCACCACGCTCCTGCCCGCCGCCACGCATCATTTTATCCGCGATGGAAATGCCCCCCGATCGAAGGACGAGCGCGCCGACACCCTGAGGGCCACCAATTTTATGAGCCGACAGAGCTACCATATCGGCTCCAGCCGTGATCTGATCCAACGGCAATTTTCCGGCTGCCTGGACGGCATCGCAATGTAATAGTCCGCCATGGCGATGCACCAGTTGGGAAAGTTCTGCAATCGGCTGCAAAACGCCGGTCTCGCTGTTGGCCGCCTGAATTGCCACCAATGCCCGCCCATCTTGTTGCGAGATGCGCGTCAATTGTTCTGAAAGAGCATCCGCGGAAACGATACCATTTGCATCGACCACAAGCGTTTCAACACGATCTGAAGGAAAACGGTGTCCATCCAAAACGCAGACGTGCTCCACCGAGCTGATTACGCACCGCGTAACGGGCCGACGGTCGCCCTCAATCAAAAGGCTCCGCGTGAGCGCGAGGTTATTAGCCTCCGTGCCGCCGGCGGTAAAAATCACATCGCGTGCCGAGGCACCGCACATAGAAGCGACCGATTCCCGTGCATGATCCAGCATACCGCGCGCTCGTCGGCCCTCGGCATGAACAGAAGAGGCATTGCCCGATTGATCGAACGCACTCAGCATCGCCGACCGTGCCTCGGGCCTAAGCGGCGAGGTCGCGTTATGGTCAAAATAAATGCGTTGCTCGGTCGCCATGATCGTGCCTGTCTTTGTCAACACACCGGCGGTGGCCAAAGTTTTTGACAAGCCACCTTCCTATCACCGGAAAAGCTTGCAATTGACCCCTGCCACCGTGCTAAGAGCCACCCTCACGCAGTTTTACCGGTCAGGTTGGCTGTTAGAATTATTCTAAAGGTTTTGGCGCTGCGACTTTCTCAAGTCAAGCATTTTGCCCAAAGCTGGTCGTTCAATGGACGCGCAATGCCGCGCGAGGGGTGAGACAGGGATGCCAGAGGTTATTTTTACCGGCCCAGCCGGTCGGATTGAGGGTCGCTACAATCAATCCAAGACAAAGGGCGCACCGATTGCCATCATTCTTCATCCTCACCCGCAATTCGGCGGTACGATGAACAATCCCCTCGTCTATTCTCTTTATTACTCGTTCTTGGAGCGCGGGTTTTCAACCTTGCGGTTCAATTTCCGAGGTGTCGGCCGCAGCCAGGGCGCTTTTGACCACGGCTCCGGAGAGTTATCAGATGCCGCCGCCGCGCTCGATTGGGCGCAGGCGATCAATCCCGATGCCCGCGCCTGCTGGATCACCGGCATTTCGTTCGGTGCGTGGATCGGTATGCAGCTCTTGATGCGTCGTCCGGAAATCGAAGGTTTTATCTCGATTGCAGCGCCTGCCAATCGGTTCGATTTTTCGTTTCTTGCACCCTGCCCTTCCTCGGGCCTCTTTGTTCATGGCACGCTCGATCGCGTGGCACCATCCAAGGAAGTTATTCCGATCATTGAAAAAGTGAAAACGCAGAAGGGCATACAGCTCGAACACCAGATGGTGGACGGTGCCAACCATTTCTTTGAGAACAAGGTCGATGAGCTGATGTCCGTTGTCGATACCTATCTCGACAAACGCCTTGGCCCTAAAGAAATTACCCGCTAAATCTTTCCTCACAATAAAATAAAAAGCCGCGCAGCATTGAGCTTGCGCGGCTTTTTATTGCGTCTGTTGGGCAAAACCGTCGCTTAGCCGCCGAGCGTTGCCTTGGCCTTGGCCCACCAGCCGCCCTTTTTGGGCTTGGTTGGATCGGCAATCACGACCGGTTCTGTGGTGATCGCCTCGGGAAGCGGCGCCAAAACAGGCGCGGCAACTGGTGCCTCCACCATGACCGGCTTAGACGGCTCGACCGGACCAATGGCCTGATCAACTACCGGCACCGCTGCTGCGGCAACCTTAGGCTTGCGTGGTGCGCGTGGCTTTTTAACCGGTAAGACAGGTTCATCGGCCGCCACAACAACTTCAACCTGCGGCAGGACGTTGACCGGCTCCGGCGCAATCACCGTTTCGAGCCTCTCGGATGCCACAACACTTTCCTCGCCTTCGGTAACATCCGACGAGACCAATTCACCCTCGGGACGATCCCTACGACCGTTGCGACGACCGCCACGACGCCCACGACGACGGCGACCTGCTTCACTATCGCCGGCAGCCCTTTCGGTAACTTCCTGCTCGGTGACGATTTCCCCGTCTTCTCCTATCACATGCGTACCGGTAAAGGGTGCGCCTGAAACCGATGGCTGCGGAGCATCCAATGGCATTGGCACCGATCCATCGACCGGCCGCTCACCGCCCTGACCGCCCCGACGACGACGACGTCTGCGGCGGGCACCTTCGCCACGTTGTTCGGACGTGCGATCCGCGCGCTCGTCCCCCTCGTCGTCCACTGAGGTTTCGGTTGAGGAAATCTCTTCCTCTTCCTCGATCTCGTCCTCAAACTCATCAATTTCCGGCTCTTCGATCGCGATAAATCCGGCTGGATTGAGCGGACGGGCGATCTGAACATCCCCCGGCATCACAATTTCACCCCGTTCAACACTGAACGGATGGGTGCCTGCCAGGCTGTCATCGGCCATCACCGTGATGTTCACGAGGAAGGTTTCTTCCAGACTACGTAGATGCATTCGCTTTTGATTGAGCACATAGAGCGCAATATCACTGCGGGCTTTCACGGTGACGTGATGCGTTGCGCTCTTCAACAGCAATTCTTCAACCGAACGGAGTACATGAAGGGCAACCGACGGCGTGGCCCGGATCATTCCGGCACCCGCGCAATGCGGGCAAAGAATGGTTGAACCTTCCAAGACGCCGGTACGAATGCGCTGGCGTGACATTTCCATCAAACCGAAGGGCGATATCCGGCCAACCTGAATTCGGGCGCGATCATTTTTGAGCGCATCCTTTAACCGGCGTTCAACGGCACGGTTGTTCCGGTTTTCTTCCATGTCGATAAAATCGATCACGATAAGACCAGCCAAATCGCGGAGCCTTAATTGGCGTGCGACTTCGTCAGCTGCTTCCAGATTGGTCCTCGCGGCAGTGTCCTCGATGTTGTGTTCGCGAGTCGAACGGCCCGAGTTCACGTCGATGGCAACCAAGGCTTCGGTCTGGTTTATGACGATATAACCACCCGATTTTAGCGTCACCTGCGACGAGAACATCGCATCCAGCTGTGCTTCAACCCCGAATTTGGCAAAAATTGGCGTTGTTTCCCGATAAGGCTTCACATTTTTGGCATGGCTCGGCATGAGCATGCGCATGAAGTCCTTCGCATCCTTATAGGACTCCTCGCCCGCCACGATAACTTCGTCGATATCCTTATTATAAAGATCGCGGATCGCCCGCTTAACGAGCGAACCTTCTTCGTAGACGAGCGTCGGCGCGGTCGATTGCAGCGTCGTCTCGCGAACGGTTTCCCATGCACGCATCAGATATTCGAAATCACGCTTGATTTCAGGCTTGGTGCGCGCCGCTCCAGCGGTCCGCAGAATGACGCCCATGCCGTCCGGAACCTCGAGCTCTTGCGCAATCGCCTTTAAACGCTTCCGATCGGCAATATTGGTAATTTTACGCGAAATACCACCGCCCCGTCCGGTATTCGGCATCAACACCGAATAGCGGCCCGCAAGCGACAGATAGGTGGTGAGCGCCGCGCCTTTATTGCCGCGCTCTTCCTTAACCACCTGCACCAAAAGGATTTGGCGGCGCTTAATCACTTCCTGAATTTTATATTGGCGACGCGATTGGCGTGGACGATCCTGAACGTCCTCCAGCGCATCCCCGCCCCCGACATGCTCGATGGTTTGATCGTCATCGGAGCCAACCTCAATTGGACCTTCCGAGCCTTCACCTTCCGATCCAGAAGCACCGTCTTGATCGATATCTTGGCTAGTGGCTTCGCCATCCGCCGCTTCGACAAGCTCGCTGCTCACAACCTCTGCAGTGGCAGCATCCTTTGATCGGCCCCGACCACGGCTTTTGGCGGGCTTTGCGGGCTTATCGTCATCGCCGAAATCGGCATCCCGATCGGCACGCATATCCTCGGCCAGCAAGGCTTCGCGATCTGCAACAGGGATCTGATAATAATCCGGATGAATTTCGCTAAAGGCTAAAAAGCCGTGGCGGTTGCCGCCATATTCGACAAAAGCCGCCTGAAGCGAAGGCTCCACACGGGTCACCTTCGCAAGATAAATATTTCCACGAAGTTGTTTTCTATTGGCCGCCTCGAAATCGAATTCTTCGACGCGGTTACCTCGAACAACGACGACCCGGGTTTCTTCCGGATGCGATGCATCGATAAGCATTTTGTTGGCCATGAGACTCTCTCGATGGCGCCTGCTCTTGATCGTTCTGAACCCTTGCATACGATACCGGGCACCGCCGCAAACGAAATGCGGCCTCGCGGCGGGACAAGGAAAGGGTCGGGAAAGATGACAAAGCGGCGCCCTGTTGACGCCCGATGCGGGCGAAGGGTTGACGCGCTGCAAGAGGGGAACGGACCAGATGGAACCGCCGGAAGGCACGCGATTGCACGAAGGCAACCCCTTTCATGCCGTCATCGCGGTACCGGTATGTCTGGCTCACGTCACACACCTCATCTAAACTGGCCGACGGTCTGCAAAGGGAAGTTTCCCTCGCGCCGCACGGCATATATTACAACGACCGGCAAACGCGTAACTGCGCGACGCCAATCATGCAGACAATCCGGTGAATGGGCACGCCGGATCAAAAATCCGAGATTCCACAGTGAAGTGGAGCTACGCGCCGATCGGCCTTTACGGCCCAAACGGAGGATGCACTCCTCTAGATAGAGCGCTAAGGTCCAGTTTGGCAAGTGCATAGCGCATTTATGGTTGCACCTCGCCGTAACACAACGGATTGAACGGTGCCTTGCCGCCCCAGCCATCTTGTCGTCATGCATATTCCGTGAGACTCGGGATAAAGAATGAGACTTGTCCAATGAACCGATTCGAAACCTTGCTCCGCTTCGGCATCGTCGCCTCAATGTCGATTGTGGCCTGTTTTATCATCCAATCGACGGGCAACGCGACACCTATCGTTGCGGATATCCAGATTGCACCCGCTGCTACTTCCACACGCATCAGACTTATTTCATCCGAACCTTTTGAATTATCGGCCTTTGTGCTGACCAACCCCGATCGTCTCGTCCTTGAAGGACCGGCAATCAACTTCCAGCTTTCACCCGAGCGGGAAAATCCGATCGGCCCGATCGCATCATATCGCTATGGGGCCATGTCACCCGAACGAAGCCGAATAATCTTCGATCTGGCGCAGCCCGTTTTACCAAGCGAATTGACCACCACGCCTTCGCTCAATGGCGGCGCCTATTCCATTTCGCTTTATCTGACCACTGCCGATCGCCAAAGTTTTGACCGATCGGCGCAAGCGACCAATACAGCCAAGCTCCGACCACCAACCCAATCCGAGCCATCGGCTCCGTCAATCGCCGATAGTCGCCCGCTGATCGTGATTGATCCCGGTCATGGCGGCAATGATCTTGGCGCTACAGGCGTCAACGGCCTTTTTGAAAAGGATGTTGTCCTAGCCTTTGCGCGCGCTTTGGCGAAAAAGATTGAGGCTGAAGGCCTATGTCGGGTTATGCTGACCCGCGATCAGGACATTTTCATTCCGCTTGATGATCGCGTTAAATTTGCCCGCCAACACGGTGCCGCGGTCTTTTTATCGATTCATGGCGACACCATCGCGTCGAACACCGATGTTAGAGGGGCGACGGTCTATATCGGCGACGACAAATCATCCGATGCGGAAGCAGCCAAAGTGGCGGAATATGAGAACAAGGCTGATTCGAATGGCAGCATCGTTACGGCACCGGCGGATACTACCGTTGCGGATATATTGGGCGATTTGACGCTTCGGGAAACCCGCACCCGGTCCAGCCTTCTAGCCCGCGAACTCGTCACCCGCATCGCCGACACGGCCCACCTCAATCATAATCCGCTTCGCGCCGCCGGATTCCGCGTCCTGCGCGCCTTCGATATTCCCGCTGCGCTCATCGAAATCGGCTATATGTCGAGCAAACCCGACCTTGACCAATTCAGCTCGCCGGAATGGACCGATCGCATGACAAGCAGAATTGCCGATGCCCTCAACGATTTTTTGCACCCCTCGCGCGCCGAAATTCCAGCGCAATCGCCTGCTGCACAACCCTGATTTTTGCCACATTCAAGCGCCATCCTATATCACGGTTTGAAATTGGTCTCAGAACCGATTAGATGAAAGCATTACCCGCGCCGTCAGGTGCCAATCCTCCACGGAAATCCCTGCCTTTCATGCGTCATCTGCTCAGATTTTTTGGCTTTTTATTTACCGTCGGCGCGATTCTGTTCGTTCTTGGCGCAGCGGGCGCAGGCCTGGTGATTTGGAAATATTCGCAAGAATTGCCGGATTATACCCAGCTAGCCGCCTATCAACCTGCGGTAACAACCCGCGTTCATGCAGGTGATGGCAGCCTCTTAGCGGAATATTCCAAAGAGCGGCGTCTATACGTTCCGATCGATACGATGCCGCGTCTGGTGATGAACGCGTTCATTTCAGCAGAAGACAAGAATTTCTATCACCATATCGGCGTTGACCCTGAAGGGATTATCCGCGCGGCCTTGACCAATTTAACCCGTGGTCGGCGCCAAGGTGCATCAACGATCACCCAACAGGTGGCCAAAAACTTCCTCTTGTCGTCCGAGCAGACCTTTGACCGCAAGATCAAGGAAATGCTGGTGGCCCTCAAAATTGAAACGGCTTATTCTAAAGAGCGAATTCTTGAGCTCTACCTCAACGAGATCTATCTCGGCCTTGGCAATTATGGCGTCGCTGCCGCTTCGCTCAATTATTTCGGCAAATCAGTCAATGAGCTGACTTTGACGGAAGCGGCCTATTTGGCAGCCCTACCGAAGGGCCCAAATAATTACCATCCATTCCGCCACGCTCAAGCCGCCATTGACCGGCGTAATTATGTGATCGACCGGATGGTAGAGAATGGTTACGCCAAGAAAGAAGACGGCGATTTTGCCAAGGCCCAACCGCTTGGCGTGGCCCTGCGGGCGGTTTCCCCCAACACGATCTCGGCAGGCTTTTTCGCCGAGGAAGTCCGGCGGGAATTGTTTGACCGGTTCGGCGAAAAATCGCTTTATGAAGGTGGACTGTCGGTCCGTACCACGCTTGATCCGAAACTGCAGCAGATTGCACGTCAAACTCTGGCCGACGGTCTCGTACGATTTGACGAAGCCCATGACGGATTCCATGGAATCGTTCAGAAAATTGACGTTCAAAGCGCTGATTGGGGACTTGCCTTAGCTGCGATTCCGGCGGTGACGGATGTCAAAAACTGGCGTCTCGCCGTGGTCCTTGGCTTCAGCAATGATACGGCACAGATCGGCCTTCAGCCGCCGCATGACAGCAACGGACAAATTAGCCACGACCGTGAAACTGGAACCCTAGCCGTCGATGGGCTCAAATGGATTAAAAAGCCGATCAAGCAACTGGTTGCGCCGGGTGACGTCGTCTATGTCGAACCCGCCGATAAACCAACCCAATACCGACTAAGGCAAGTGCCCGACGTGTCGGGCGCGTTGGTGGCGATGGACCCCTATACGGGGCGCGTACTGGCGATGGTCGGTGGCTTCTCGTTTGATCTGTCGAAATTTAACCGGGCTACCCAAGCCCAACGTCAGCCGGGTTCCTCGTTCAAACCTTTTGTCTATGCCGCCGCCATCGACAATGGATATACCCCATCGGATTTGATGCTCGACGCGCCGATTGAAATTGATTTGGGACCGGGACAGGAAATTTGGAAACCCGAAAATTTTGACAAGCAATCACATGGCTTACGCACCTTGCGCTACGGAATCGAGCATTCGAAAAACCAGATGACCGTGCGATTAGCACAAGATATCGGCATGCCGCTGATCGTAGATTACGCCAAACGCTTTGGGATCTATAACAATCTGATGCCCGTGCTGGCGATGTCGCTGGGTGCCGGTGAAACCACAGTGCTGAAGGTCACGAATGGCTATTCGATGTTCGTCAATGGTGGCAAACGCATTACACCAACGCTAATCGACCGGATTCAGGACAGATGGGGAAAAACCATCTATCGGCATGACGATCGCCAATGTGCCGATTGCGATGCTGCCAAATGGCAGAATCAGCCCGAGCCTAAGCTTGATGATACCCGCGAACAGGTCATCGACCCTCTTACCGCCTATCAGATTACCTCCATCCTCGAGGGTGTCGTTATTCGGGGCACGGGTTCTACCATCGCTGCTGTAGGCAAACCGCTTGCCGGCAAGACGGGTACGACCAACAGCGCGAAGGATTTGTGGTTTGTCGGCTTTTCGCCTGATCTCGCCGTGGGCGTCTATATGGGCTACGATAAGCCCAAATCGCTCGGTAGTCAGGCCCAAGCCTCGCAATTCACCGCGCCGATTTTCCGCGACTTCATGCAGTTGGCCCTTGCCAACAAACCAGCCACTCCGTTCCGCGTTCCTCCAGGCATCAAGCTCGTGAGCATCGACCCGGAAACTGGCCTTCGCGCCACTCCGGGAACGAAGGGGTCCATCCTCGAAGCCTATAAGCCAGGAACCGGTCCATCCGAGTCGAGCGATGCCGACGCACTCTCTACGTTTACGCCCTCGCCAGATATCGAAAAGGCAATCGGGAACGGCGTAGGCGGGGTCTATTGAACGCCAAGTCGCGCAGCATCCGAGAAATTCTTTACATATGTTAATGACATGGCTACTGCTGCGCTCGACGAATGATCATGAAAGTTATGCTCTAAAATGCGCGCGGAAATTGAAAACCTTGCCGAAGCCGCCAAGCAGTCCATGGGACTGCTGAGGAGGCATCTTTGACGTCGATACGTCCACCCGTCGATTGCTGGAACTAAACGCGCTCGTTGAAGACCCGACGCTCTGGAATGATCCGGAAAACGCGCAAAAGCTGATGCGCGAGCGTACCGAGCTGGAAGATAGTCTCAACGCGATTGCGCGGCTCGAGCAAGATCTCACCGACGCCATCGATCTCATCGAAATGGGGGAAGCCGAAGGCGATGCGTCCATCGTGGCGGAAGCCGAAGAGGGCGTACGCGCAGTCCAAGTCGAGGCTGCCCGCCGACAGATTGAGACGCTGCTCGCCGGCGAAGCCGACCAGAACGACACCTATCTTGAAGTCCATTCGGGTGCAGGCGGCACCGAAAGTCAGGATTGGACGCGCATGTTGATGCGCATGTATACGCGCTGGGCCGAGCGTCGCAAATTCAAAGTAGAGGTCATGGATGTGGCCGATGGCGAAGAAGCCGGCATCAAGGGCGCGACGCTCCTGATCAAAGGCCATAATGCCTATGGCTGGCTGAAAACCGAAAGCGGCGTTCACCGGCTGGTGCGTATTTCTCCGTTTGATTCAAACGCGCGTCGGCATACGAGCTTCGCTTCAGTTAATGTCTATCCGGTTATTGATGACCGCATCCAGATCGACATCAAAGAATCCGATTGTCGGATCGACACCTTCCGCTCCTCGGGCGCAGGCGGCCAGCACGTTAACACAACCGATTCGGCAGTGCGTATCACGCATATTCCATCGGGTATTGTGGTGGGCTGTCAGCAGGAACGCTCACAGCATAAAAACCGCGCCACCGCGTGGAACATGCTTCGTGCCCGTCTTTACGAGGCCGAACTCAAGAAGCGTGAAGACAAGGCGATGGCCGACCAAGCTGCCAAAACCGATGTCGGCTGGGGCCATCAGATCCGCTCATATGTGCTCCAACCCTATCAGCTCGTGAAAGATTTACGCACCGGCGTCACTTCAACCTCACCCGACGATGTTCTCGATGGCGCTCTTAATCCCTACATGGAAGCCGCCCTCGCTCAACGCGTCTATGGCGGCGATGTTGAAGTCGAGGATCTGGATTAAAGCCATAGGCTGGACCGCAAGTTGGTCCAGCCACTCGCCTCGCGCTCAAGACAGCAGCCGAGGTCAGGCAAACTCCATAATGACCGCATCCACCTCAAGGCTATCGCCTTCCTTCGCGTTGATTTTAGCAATCGTACCGTCACGCTCCGCCCGAAGCACATTTTCCATCTTCATCGCTTCGACGATGCAGAGGATTTCGCCCGCTTTGATCTCTTGACCCACGCTTACTGCCAACGCCTTCACAAGCCCCGGCATCGGACAAATCAGGCTCTTGCTGGTGTCAACCGCCACACGTGGTGGCATCAGGGCTTCAAGCTCCGCTTCGCGGCGGGTGAATACACGAATAGCCGTACTGGTCCCGCCATGGCTGACACGCACGCCGTTCAGCATAGGCCGGACCTGTGCAGCCACGCTTTTTCCGTTAATCGTGCCATGCCAAACCGGCTCGCCCGGCCGCCACGCCGAGTTCACCCGCATAAGGGTGTCCGAATCGACAAACCGCAGCACGAGATCATGATCATGATCCTCGATCACAAGGTTGAGACGCTGCGCGCCCAATGCGACGACCCGATCCCGCTCGAATTGAACAGGATTTGCGGCACGTAATTGCCCTGAAATGCTTCGCTTGCGCTCGTTCAGACGGTGATCAATATCCGCTCCGATTGCCGCCAATCGTTCAAGTTCCAAACCCTTGGGCTCGATGAGATGGAAACCTTCGGGGAATTCTTCCGCAATAAAACCCGTCGACAGCTGACCCGATTGCCAGCGAGGATGGGCCATCAAGGCGGACAAAAACGGAATGTTATGACGTATACCGTCGATCGCAAACGCATCCAGCGCATGGGCTTGGGCCTGAATGGCCTCGGTGCGCGTCGGCGCATGGGTAACGAGCTTGGCGATCATCGGATCATAATAGATCGAGATTTCGCCGCCCTCATAAACACCCGTATCGTTCCGGACGGTCACACCCGCCTCAATGCCTTCCACCGGCGGACGATAAATCGACAACCTGCCCGTCGAGGGCATAAAATTGCGCGTCGGATCTTCCGCATAAACGCGCGATTCAACGGCCCAACCTTTCAACTTGATATCGGATTGGGTCAGCCGCAATGGTTCGCCATAGGCTGAGCGGATCATTTCTTCAACCAAATCAACGCCCGTGATGAGTTCGGTCACCGGATGCTCGACCTGCAACCGCGTATTCATTTCGAGGAAGAAAAAGCTTCTGTCTTGACCAGCGACAAATTCTACTGTTCCGGCAGAATCATATTGCACGGCTTTGGCCAAGGCCACGGCTTGCTCGCCCATTTTCAGCCGTGTCACTTCATCGAGCAAAGGCGACGGCGCTTCCTCGATGACTTTCTGATTGCGGCGCTGGATCGAGCATTCCCGCTCACCAAGATAGATGACATTACCATGCTTATCGCCCAGCACCTGAATTTCAATATGGCGTGGGTTGACGATGAACTTCTCAACAAAGACCCGATCGTCACCAAACGACGATGCCGCCTCCGATTTCGCGCGGGCAAAACCCTCCGCCACCTCGTCTGACGAATAGGCAATCCGCATCCCTTTGCCGCCGCCACCTGCCGACGCTTTGATCATCACGGGATATCCGATTTCGTCCGAAATCTTCACCGCATGTTCGGGGCTTTCAATGACGCCCAGAAACCCCGGAACGGTGGAAACTTTCGCGGCATTAGCGAATTTTTTCGATTCAATCTTGTCGCCCATCGCCTCGATGGCGTGAACATTCGGACCGATAAAAACAATACCGGCAGCCTTCAAGGCCTCCGCGAAAGCGGCCCGCTCGGACAAAAAACCGTAACCCGGATGTACCGCCTCGGCGCCCGTCGCTTGGCAGGCGGCAATGATCTTCTCGATGACCAGATAGGACTGATTGGCCGGTGCCGGACCAATATGGACCGCTTCATCGGCCAATTCGACGTGGAGCGCGTCCTTATCGGCGTCCGAGTAGACGGCAACCGTCAAAATTCCCATTCGCTTGGCTGTCTTGATGACACGACAGGCAATTTCACCGCGATTGGCGATCAGTATTTTTTTGAACATTTCCGGTCCCGCTTCGAACGTATCTGAAGCGTTCTACGCAAAATATAGGATGGGGTAAACTCGACCTTAAGACGTATGGACAAACCGTCCCGTCTCGTCGGTTACCACGCGTTCCCAGAGCGGTCTTACGCGCGAAACCTCTATCAAATACCGTATGAGCCCCCGTGGAGGCTCGGCACATTCCTCATTAAGAATGGTCAACAAGGCCCGGGTGGCCGGCGTTGGCCCGGTGCTAGCAAGGCCAAGGCGAAAGGCCAGCCATTCAATATCAGCCTCCGACAGGCGGCCAGTCGGGCGCCGTTCCCATATGAAAAACCCTACCAATGCTTCAACGAAAAAGGCGAGCCATGCCGGACTCATCCGTTTGACATGACGCTCGAGTCGGACAAGGTCACCCGCCTCGGCGGCCGACAGACCTCCGCCTGCCGAGAGCAAGTCGCGCAACCGTTCGACATCAGCATCTTCGACACAGCGCCGAGCGATTAAGATGGATATTGTTGATCTTATCCGGCTGTCGGTCATTCATCGCCCCAGCATTCCCTTTGGTAAAATTGATTTTCGCAAGGGCAGGAAAGCAAATGGTTAATAGCGCGGGGACAAACGGATTTCTGGTTAACTGACGGTTTCAAGAACGGAATCAAAGTGTATGAAGGATAAATTCAGCGAGGCATTCATGACCCCTACATCCTTCAACCACCGCTTTTTGGCGGGCACCGCTCCCAAACGCCATCCGCTCCTTTTGCTGCACGGAACAGGCGGTGACGAAGACGACCTCATTCCGGTAGGTCAGATGATCGATCCGGCCGCTGCCCTCCTCTCGCCGCGAGGCAAGGTACTTGAAAATGGAATGTCACGCTTCTTTCGTAGGTTGACCGAGGGTGTGTTCGATTATCCAGATGTGATCGCTCGCACCCATGAATTGGCAGATTTCGTTGCCGCGCAAACCTCAACCCACGGCTTGGAAAAACCGATAGCGGTCGGCTACTCGAATGGTGCCAATATCGCTGCTGCCCTGCTCTATCTCCGGCCTGAAGTTTTAGCGGGTGCCGTGCTGATCCGCGCGATGCTGCCTTTGCAAACAGAGCCAGAACACACGCTGGAGAGCATGCCGGTGATGATTATCTCAGGCAGGATGGACCCTATTTTGCCGCTCGACAATGCCAAGCGGCTCGCAGAAGCGTTACGAGAGCATGGCGCTGTTATCGATCATCGCGTGTTGGAAACGGGGCATGGCATGACCCGCAATGATGTCGATTTGGCCCGAGGCTTTGTTGCAGGGATGAATGGCGCATGATTTCCGTTATCATCCCCGCTTGCGAAGCAGATGGGACGATTGAACGCGCGTTGCAAAGCCTTATGGCGCAAACGATAAGTGAATGGGAAGCCATTATCATCTCTGATGATAGACAGGATTATCAAGCATTTCTGGCAGGTCGCGGTATGGTTGACCAACGATTTCGATTTGGATCGACGGATAAAATTCGCTCCGGATGCCATCGGGCGCGTAATGTTGGGTTCGAAATGGTGCGCGGCGAATATGTAACGCAATTGGATGCCGATGATGAGTTTACATCTGATCGACTGGCCCAATTACTACCGCTCGCCGAAACACACGGTGCAGCTGCCGATAATTTGATCATGATTGATGACGAAACGGATGCCGTTATTGGCACCGTCAGGGGCGAAGCATCGGAGACGGCCAATCTTGATCTCGCTGGATTCATGCACCTGAATGCTCCCTTGGTTCCCATTATTCGCCGAGATCATATGTTACCCCGCGTTCCCGGTGTCGAATTTTCCGAAGATGTGATTGCCAATATCCAGCTGATTGATCGGATTGGAACTTTGCCAATTATCGCGGCCTCATCCTACCGCTATCGGATCCGAACCAGCTCGATGGCCAATGAAGGCGGTGCATCGGAGCGCTTTGAACGGGGATATTCCGATTATATCGAGCGGCTTGAATCAGCCGATGGCTTTGGTTTGTCGGCTCGCGGGCGCGAGGCTGCGCTTGAAGGCTTAATCGCCCAACGTGCGCTGAACCGCGCCTTTATGGAAGCGCAAAAAGCGGAGCCCGGATTGGGATTTCAAGCGTTTGTAGGACGTTTATAATTATCCGTCATCTACCATGTTGATTGAAGATTCAATTCTTTCAATCGTGCATTTGCGATGACGATAATTTTTCGCATGAGAGCGGTTAGTGCGACCATTTTTGGCTTTCCGGTTGCGACGAGTTTTTCGAAGAAGGCTTTGAG
>CAIUPE010000048.1 GCA_903900975.1 uncultured Hyphomicrobiales bacterium
AGAACGCCACTCGGGCTCTTCACAAATGTACGCATCGTCAACACGACCACAGTCCCAACAACGGCAATATTTTATTTTCCGGTTCAAACCGTACTTAAGAAAGTTTAAACGCAATAATACTCTAACAGAATGAACAAAGGCATCGTCCCATGCCAGACGTGTATTGGTTTTTTTGAACAAGTTAGCGGCTCGG
The DNA here is from genome assembly GCA_903900975.1 of uncultured Hyphomicrobiales bacterium. GTDB lineage: Bacteria > Pseudomonadota > Alphaproteobacteria > Rhizobiales > Beijerinckiaceae > CAIUPE01. The sequence continues at coordinate 194 of CAIUPE010000048.1, forward strand.
ATATGAGCGCTGTTTGCCTATGTTATGCTGCGGCAATTGTTAGCGTAGCTTTAATGTGGAACCCATTGTCATGTAGCAATATACCGCGAGGCTGTTAAAAATGGTGGAAACGAAGATGCGTTGCCAAATCAAGACATTGGCCATTGGAGTTATTACATTTGCTGGAATGGCTGCATTTTCAGGTGTGGCGATGGCAGGATGTACCTTGAGCCTTAGTAGTGATTCAAAATATAACACGTGCATTGGCTTAAACGCCCTTAATAAAAATACAACAGGTAACCTTAATACGGCGATTGGTTTGTATGCTCTTTATACAAACACTACGGGGACGAGCAACACCGCTAACGGTGTTCAATCCCTTTCTTACAACACCACAGGTGGCAATAATACCGCAAGCGGCTTAGGTTCGTTGTCTTTCAACACCACTGGTAGCTATAATACCGCAAGCGGCGCCACGGCATTATATAATAGCACTACTGGCGGCTATAACACGGCAATTGGTCATGCTGCGTTGATAAATAATACTACAGGAAACTACAATATCGCACTTGGTAATACAGCAGGCTACAACATAACGACGGGCATTAATAATATTGATATCGGCAGTTACGGCGCTACCGGAGACACAGGCACCATACGCATCGGCATACAAGGTACACAAACTAAGTCTTACTTGGCTGGTGTTTATGGGGTTACGGCAACTAGCGGCGCTGCTGTTCTGATAACTTCCACTGGACAGCTAGGAACGGTATCAAGTTCCCGCCGTTACAAGGAAGACATCCAGCCTATGGGTGACGTCAGCGACAGGTTGATGAACCTACGCCCTGTCACCTTCCGCTACAAGGAGGCTGACGAGTCTGGTAACAAGCCTGTGCAATATGGTCTGATCGCCGAGGATGTCGACACAGCCATGCCGGAACTGGTCGTGCGGAACGCGGACGGTTCGCCCGAGACAGTCGCATATCATGTATTGCCGAGCCTGTTGCTCAACGAGTATCAGAAACAGCATCAGGAATTGGCCGAGACGAAAGCAGATTTGTCCAAAGCCAAGTCACAGATTGCATCCATGAAAGCTGATATGGACCAAATAAAACAGGCTATGGATCGTCTAATGGCCTCCTTGGCTCCAACGACGAAACTCGCCTCGGCGGAATTAGACGAAGCTTTAGCGGTCGGATTAGACGACATCCGCGGGGCGGCAAACATGACTGATGCCTCGCAAGACTAACTCTGCCGGACACCCTCTCCTCGGATGCCTTTTAAACTGATTGAGAGCCACGCTGGCGGCAATTAAGTCGCAACTCGGCAAAACCTTCACCGCCTTGTGAGACAAGGCACCGAACTGCGTCTTGCCGATCTGCATTCGAACCTCGCGCTGTTAGCCTAAAGCTGAGGCGCACCCCGTTCAATAAAGTCTCGACGGCTCTCTGCCAGTATCTTGGCATATGTCTTTTCGATCATCCTGACGCTTGTACCGCAGTTTTCTGCTATCACATTAAGAGGCATGCCACCTTCGATTGCCATCGACACATAGGTATGACGCAGAGCGTAAAGGCTGCCCTCCGTGGGCAAGCCTGCAGCCCTAAGAGCCTCTTTGATTGGGCGGGTCTGGTCAGATCGCTTCCATCGGGTGCCATCCGTGCGAACAAAGATGTAATCGTCCGATGAACGGCCATTTATAAGGTTGCGAAAAAAATTGATGGCACTGGACTGAAGGATGACGTTCCGACTTCCCGTTTTACCAACATTGATCCTGAGCGATCCATTATCTGCATCAAGATGACCGATACGAGCCTCGGCCAGTTCGCCATAACGAGCGCCTGTCAGATAGCTACCCGTGATGATGTTTGAAGTGGCTCGGTTTGTTTGAACAGCCGATTGGCTTTTCTTAAGTGGTTTTCCGCCTAGGTTATGCTGCCGCCGCTACCGGCGCCAGCAGATTGAAGTAGGCCTGATCGGGTGTCTTTCCGTCAAGCGATGAATGCGGGCGGCGGCCGTTGTAAAAGCCTAGATAGCGCCCAATGGATGCACGGGCTTCCGGGACGTTGCTATAGGCCCGCAGGTAGACTTCTTCATATTTGATGGTTCGCCATAGACGCTCGACGAAGACATTGTCCCGCCACGCGCCTTTTCCGTCCATGCTGATCTTGATCTCCCGGTCGGCCAGCACTTTGATAAACTCCATCGAAGTGAACTGGCTACCCTGATCCGTGTTGAAGATTTCGGGGGCCCCATGCCGGGCCAATGCTTCTTGGACTGCCTCGATGCAAAAGTCGGCCTCCAGCGTGATAGACACCCGCCAGGCAAGGACACGGCGGGTGAACCAGTCGATGACAGCCGCAAGATAGATGAAGCCACGCGCCATCGGGATGTAGGTGATGTCCATCGCCCAGACCTGGTTGGGCCGAACGACTGGCAGATTGCGCAGAAGGTAGGGGTAGATTTTGTGCCCGGGGGTCGGTTTCGAGGTGTTGGGCATCCGATACAATGCCCTAATCCCCATGCGCTTCATCAGCGTTGCAACGTGCAGTCGACCGACTTTGAAGCCTTCCTGCGCGAGCAGACCCCGCAGCATCCGGCTGCCCGCGAAGGGCAACTCCATGTGCAGCTTGTCGATCCTGTGCATCAGTTTCAGATCGGCGTCCGAGATGGGACGCGGTTGATAATAGACGCTGCCGCGACTGATCCCCAGCACACGGGCCTGTCTGTTGATGCTGAGCCGCGACGTCGGATCGATCATTTTCTTGCGCTCGGCAACAGACCCGCCTTGCCGAGCGCCCCGGACAAAAAATCGTTCTCCAGCGTCAACTCTCCGATCTTGGCGTGCAAAGTCTTCACATCGATCAACGGCTCAAGCTCGGCTTTAGCAGGCCCGCCAAATACGCCGGTCGCTGCTTCAAGAAGCTGGTCGCGCCATTGTTTGATCTGGTTGGGGTGCACATCGAATTCCTGCGCCAACTCGATCAGTGTCTTCTCGCCCTTGATCGCGGACACCGCCGCTTTCGCCTTGAAAGCCGGGCTATGGTTCCGGCGCGGTCGTCTTCCCATGGTCTTCTCCTCGCTGGCAGCATCATGCTGCGGATGCGCGGAAAGTCCACTTAACCAACCTGTTCAGATTTCCCGAGCCACCTCTGTCGTGACGCGTGGACGATCTCGTAGTTAGGGCTCTTGAGTGAGTCGAAAAATCGATCTGGTGAAACCTTATTCGAGTGATTGAGAACCGGTGCCTGACAGAAATGTTTGCCTTACTCAGTATGCCGAATGAGTCTTTGAAGAAAATATAGAATAAATATAGATTGCCTATCTCAATGCTAGGCGGTGGCCAAAAGTGAGATCAGGTGGTGGATGGTCAGGGTCGGGCGTGCGTACCGAGCCTCTGGTAATTGCTAGGCCTACTATCGCTATCGTCGCAAATTGCATTCCTAGAACAAGCGGATCAGAAATTTGCCGATTGTCTTAATGAATGCCCATGAGATATCGGGCTTCGACTTTTTATCACCCCAGCAGTTTTATTTTTTGTCGGAGCATCGTCCCCGCCTTGCCATCACAGCATCGGCTGGAGCATATTAAATTTTGTTTCTGAGAAAATGTGATTGGGCGTTCAAAAGGCACGAAGTGGGCATCGCAATGCAGCAGGTTTCGGCACGGTTTCAGGTTATATTTGCTAGTCTCGTGGGGACGACCATCGAGTTTTTTGATTTCTACATCTACGCCACGGCTGCGGTTTCTGTTTTTCCGCTCTTGTTTTTTCCTAAAGGTGAAGGCAATGCCGCACTTTTGGCATCGATGGCTACCTTTGGTGTGGCCTTTGTTGCTCGTCCTGTGGGTTCGATGATTTTCGGGCATTTCGGTGACCGAATAGGGCGCAAAGTGACTCTTGTCGCGTCGCTGCTTCTCATGGGACTTGCGACCTTTATCATCGGGCTGCTTCCTTCCTATCAACAAGTAGGCCTGTTTGCCCCGGCATTGCTCACGCTCATGCGCTTTTGCCAAGGGCTTGGTCTTGGAGGGGAATGGTCGGGCGCAGCACTGCTTGCTACCGAAAACGCAGACCAATCCCACCGCGCCCGGGCCGCTATGTGGCCGCAGCTTGGCGCACCCTTTGGCTTCATTCTGGCGAATGGATTGTTTCTGATCCTGACATCGTTCTTCGGGTTTGATTCAACCAAAGCCTCGCCGGATGATCCGTTTTATGTTTGGGGATGGCGTATTCCGTTCCTCGTGTCGATGGTCCTTGTGATTTTTGGTCTATATGTCCGCATGCGGCTTTATGAGACGCCGGTTTTTGCCCGTGCGGTCGAACGTGGTGAGCGCGTGAAATCGCCGCTTCTCCATGTGTTCTCAAATAATTTTCGTGAAATCGTTCTTGGTACATGTGTCATGGTTGCGACTTACGGCATCTTTTATACGATGACGACGTGGGTGCTTTCTTATGCCATCGGTAATCCGCAGCTTGGTGGATTGGGGATTGGATACCGTTCATTTTTGCCATTGCAATTGGGCGCCGTTTTGTTCTTTGCGGCCTTCATTCCGGTCTCGGGCGTTTTGGCAGACCGGTTCGGTCGACGTGCCGTTCTATTGGCCGCCACCGCCCTTATCATTTTCTTCGGCTTTACCTTCGGAACCTTTCTTTCTCAGTCTCTCATGGGCGCGGGTCCGAATGCTAATCTCCTGCTCATGTTTGCGTTTTTGAGCCTTGGCATGGCTCTTATGGGGCTCACCTTCGGCCCGATGTCGGCTATTCTCCCCGAACTTTTCCCAACACATACGAGGTATACGGGCTCGGGCATTGCCTATAATTTCGCGTCCATTCTAGGCGCCGCCTTAACGCCTTTTGTCGCCACTTGGCTTTCGCACGAATATGGCGTTGGGTCAGTCGGTAATTACCTTTCAGGCTTGGGTGTACTGACGTTCGTTGCCCTACTTTTCGTTAAGGAAACACGCAATACGGACCTTGAGACAATGCAAGCTAATAATCGTTGAAGGTAGCCGATCGAGTTGCCTGTCACATTTGGCGAAACGCTAACAACCAGTGTTTGGGTCGAATAGGGAACTTATACGGACAAAACCCACATCGGCGTCATGGTCTGAATAGATTTCAGTTTTTGATCGGCATGCTATTCCGCCGTAGAAAAATCCCCTCAGCCCCCATTCGCGGGATTTCTCATTTCAGCACCTTATTAGGCGATTACGATCCGTTTGATTTTCATGAGAGCTTCGGAATAATTTTATATTTTGAATTATTATTAATATGGTGGTCTCAAGGATCTAATGCAACGAGTGCGGTGAACGCTTCGTTCGGCGTGTGGTAATCTAAGACACGTCTTGGTCTGCCGTTCAAGCGATCCTGAACGTGTTTAATTCGTTGTGGTGTGAT
>CAIUPE010000049.1 GCA_903900975.1 uncultured Hyphomicrobiales bacterium
CCGGGCTGATTTCTAACAGCCAGGTTACGCTTCAAGATGCCAAATCAAAACGATGATGCGCTTGCTCAGATCAAGAGGTTACATTTCTAACCATTATTTTTTATCGAGCGATGCGCCATTGGCTTCCGCTATTATATCGGCAAGCATCGGCACAAATTCATTTGCATGACCGCCATTAATAGCCGTCGCGTAGGCATTTTTTACGGCATTTCCGAGGGGATTAGCGATGCCTGCATCATCTGCCATCGACTCTAGATAGCGCATATCTTTAAAAGCATTGGCGAGCGTAAATTTATGGGCATCGCGATCCCGCTCCAGAGTGTATTTCATAAACGTCTGATAAAATCCGCAATCCATTCGGCCGCCGCGAATTACGCTGTCAAACCGATCCGGCGTAATGCCTACTTTTTGGGCTAATACCAAAGCCTCAGCATAAAGCGCCGCATAGCCCAGCGACAGAAAATTGTTGATCAACTTCATTTTGTGACCATCGCCTGGACCACCTATATGGACGGCGCGTCCGGCCCATGTCGCCAGAACGGGCTTTAGCCGTTCGAAAACACCATCTGTGGCACCAACCATTGTATCAAGTGAACCTTCCCACGCCTCCTTTGGTGTTCTGCCCAGTGGCGCATCGATCAAGGTTAACCCATGGGCTTCACATTCTTTGAATAACACCATCGTCGATGTGGGATCGGAAGTTGAGCAATCAACAATGAGACCGCCCTTAGGCATATGTGCCATCAAGCCGTCAGGTCCGCGCAAGACCGCTTCAACTTCTTTCGAGCCTGTCACACAAATAAAAACTATTGTTGAAGCATGAGCCAATTCTTTCACATTCGTAACCTCCTTGGCTCCCCGCGTGACAAGATCATCAATCGGCGAACGGTTTCGGTGGCCCATAACCGTCAGAGGATATCCTTTTTCAACGATGTTCTTGGCCATGCCGTGACCCATAAAGCCTACGCCAATGAAGCCAATCGATTCTTGTGCCATAACTCTGTCCTTATTCCGTTAAATGTTTAGTCCGGCGATCTGCCGGTAGGCTTCAATAACTTGACTGTCATCTTTTGAACCCAGCCCCATTGCAGAAGCCGCCAAAAACATTTGAAGGGCGGCTGAGGCAATCGGCAAAGGTGTTTTTGATGTTCTTCCCGCATCAACGACGATTCCCAGATCTTTGACAAAAATATCGACAGCACTGGCCACCATTGGCTCCGTCTCAAACATGCGCGGCCCCCGATTATTTAACATCCAACTTGCTGCTGCCGATCCGCCTAAAATTTCAAGCGCAAGTTTTCCGTCAATTCCAGCCTTCTCCGCTAGGGCAATGGCCTCCGCTGCTACTGCGATATGGACACCACAGAGGAGTTGATTAACTGTCTTAACGACCGCTCCTTGTCCAGCATCCTCACCGACGTGAAAAAGCTTATTTCCAAGGGCGCCAATGACCGGCTTCCATTGATCAAACAATGATTTTTTACAAGCTGCCATAATCGTAAGGGTACCATCTGTTGCACCAATTACGCCGCCCGAGACCGGCGCATCGATGAAATTACGTCCCGTAGCTTCCACTCGCTCGGCGATCGCCTTGACATCTGCAGGTGCACAAGTGGCCATCAATACGACGGTGGCGCTGGCAGCCAATGCATCCAATGCGCCAGAACCGAAAAGCACACTTTCAGCCTGTACCGCGTTGACGACCATTAAAATGATAAGATCAGCGCCAAGCGCAGCATCGTCAACCGCTGCAGCGCCTTTACCACCCAAAGCCTCAAATGCACGGACACTAGCCGGGCGAACGTCAAAGCCTGTAACAGAGAATTGCTTTTTGACGAGATTTTCTGCCATAGGCATGCCCATAGCGCCTAATCCAACGAAACAAATTTGCACCATCAAAAAGCCTCCCCTTTTATAAACTGCGGCCATTTTTGTTTATTTTTACATCATTCTATCCGTTGCGCGGAAATCAAGAAAAGGCCATACCAATTTTATGCAACCCACCCGATCATTTACTAATCTGAAAAGATAGAACAGAAATGGGATTTACCATGGCAGCTACCTATATCCTCGCTCCCAAGCCGTTGATGCCATTGATTATGGAGGGTTTAAAGGCCACTGGCCGCTTACATTGCCTTTGGGAAATGGACAATCCCGATGCCTTTATTTTAGAATATGGTGAAAATATTGGTGCAATCGCAACCGGCGGACATATCAAGATAGACGCCACTTATATGTCGAAGTTCCCAAACCTAAAAATCGTCGCTAATTTTGGTGTTGGCTATGACACAGTAGACGCTAAATGGGCTGGCGAGCATGGAATCATTGTGAGCAACACGCCCGATGTCCTGACAGAGGAGGTTGCCGACACGGCCCTTGGACTCCTCATTATGACGGTCCGGGAACTTCCCCAATCAGAGCGCTACCTGCGGGCCGGTCATTGGCAAGAAAAGGGACCATATCCGCTAACTCTCAATACGCTGCGCGGAAAATCGGTGGGAATTCTTGCACTTGGGCGAATTGGTAAGGCAATTGCCACACGTTGCGAGGCATTCGGCTTAAAAATCAGCTATCATGGTCGTACCGAACAAAAAGATGTGCCTTATACCTACTACCAGACGCTTGTCGGCATGGCGAAGGACGTCGATATTTTGATAAGCGCTGCACCGGGTGGGGCATCGACGTTTCACAGTATAAATGCAGAGGTACTTAAAGCGTTAGGCCCGATGGGCATTTTGATTAATATCGGTCGTGGCAGCGTCGTCGATGAAAAGTCGCTCATCAAAGCGCTACACGACAAGGTCATATTTGCGGCTGGTCTTGATGTATTCGAGGATGAGCCGCAGGTGCCAAAAGAATTGATAGAACTAGAAAATGCGGTACTCCTCCCCCACGTGGGTTCGGCTTCCCATCACACAAGGAACTTGATGGGGCAACTGGTTGTGGACAATATTCTAGCCTTTTTCGCCGGCAAAGCCCCTCCGACACCCGTAGCAGAAACCCCCTTTAAAGGATGGTAAGTAACGGTGTGCCTAAACTGAAAATAGGGGCAGTTTCAGTAACGCCCCTATTTTAAATGAGCTTAATTAGCGGGTCTTAGGCTATTTTCCCGTCTAGTTCATCATCAATATGAACACGTATAATTTCTTCAAAGCTTGTTTCAGTGGTAAAGCCCAATTCAGTTGCCCGCTTAGCATCCAGACGAGTTGCCCAACCATCGACAATCTTTATGATTGCAAGATCTGGCAAGCGACGTATCCTCGCTACCACCCGATCACCAGCGACTTTGCGTAACGCTTCGATCTGCTCGCCCACCGTTACGGATAGGCCGGGCATCGCGAGCGCGCGACGCGGGCCTACTAGATTAAGATCAAGTGAAGCAGCATGCATTAGAAAGCCGACTGCTGAGCGCGGGCTGGTATGCCAATGGCGTACGCTTTCGGAAACCGGCAAAATCGCATCCTCCCCGGCCAATGGTTCTCTAATAATGTTAGAAAAAAAGCCGGAAGCTGCCTTATTTGGTTTGCCCGGACGCACGCATATTGTAGGCAGCCGAATAGCAATTCCGTCAAAGAAACCCTTCCGCGAATAATCCGACAGGAGCAACTCCCCGATTGCCTTCTGTGTTCCATAGGACGTTAAAGGGGTAGTAAAGAACTCATCACCGATAACTTCTGGAAATGGCGCCCCATACACAGCAATCGAAGATGTAAAGACCACACGAGGGTGATAACCATCACCAATCGCTCGAATTGCAGCAAATAATTCCATCGTGCCTGTTAAATTAATACGATATCCCAAATCAAAATTTTGTTCCGCTTCGCCTGAAACAATTGCAGCGAGATGGAAGATAACATCCGGACGACCGGCCAAAAGTTTAGCAGCTTCACCTGGCAAGGAAAAATCCGAGGCAAGCAAAACAGACTCAAAACTGGCGCCAATTGGGGCTGATGGCATCACTACGTCATGCAGCGTGGCCTTGGCGACCAGCTTCCCGTCAAGCGTACCATCTTGGGCCAGACGTTGCGCTAGTTTTCGGCCGACCATCCCCGCTGCGCCGATAATCAAAATATGCATTTGGTTTCACTCTCAGTAATTAAAGCGCAAACCCGCCATCCGCGAGATGAATTTGACCCGTCGTATAGCTTGCTTCATCGGAGGCGAGATAAACGGCCAACATTGCGATCTCTTCGGCAGTTCCAAGCCGACCCATCGGTTGACGGTCGATGAAAGCCTGCCTTGCAGCCGCTTCTGTGATGCCCTGCATTGTCGCCAAAGTCGAAATTCGGTCATCCAATGATGGTGATTGGATCGTACCCGGGCAAATGGCATTGGCCCGAATACCCCTTTTTATAAAATCGGCAGCAACGGCTTTTGTCAGGCCAATGACTGCCGCTTTTGATGCGCCGTATATATATCGGTTAGGGATACCCCTTACCGATCCTGCACCTGAGGCAATATTGACAACCGAACCGTGACCCTTTGCCAACATCCCCGGTAAAAATGCGCGAATAGTCCGATGCATGCTTTTAACATTGAGATTCATGGAAAAATCCCAATCTTTGTCGTCGCATTCCAGCACAGTGCCATGATGAACAAATCCTGCAGCATTAACCAGAATATCGATCGCTCCTATTTTTTCAGCAAAATTATTGACAGCTTTATCTAACAAAACATCTAGTTTTCGGCGCTTAGCGCGAGAAAGCCCTTCCAATTTATCCAAATCCCTGTCCGTCGCCCAAACAATGGCGCCTTCGCGGACAAAGGCTTCGGCAATCGCGCGACCGATCCCCTGTCCTGCCGCCGTTACCACCGCAATTTTTCCCTTAAGTCGACCCGCCATATTCGTCTCTCCTTTATTTTTATTTGAACTCGTCAAGACGTTTGACCTGACGCCCTTCCCGATCAAAATTCCAAGGCGATAGCCACGCCTCAAATGCGTCCTTCTGCCGAGCCCATTCGCTATCCAAAATCGAATACCATGCTGTATCCCGGTTTCGGCCGCGAATCATCATATGTTGCCGAAAAATACCTTCGAACGAGAACCCGAACCGCTCCGCGGCACGGCGTGAAGGTGCGTTCAAAGCGTTGCATTTCCACTCGTATCGACGATAGCCGAGCTCAAACACATATCTCATCAAAAGATACTGAACCTCTGTCGCTCCAGGTGTTTTTTGAAGCGGCGTTCCATACATAATGTTACCAACTTCGATCACACGAAAAACGGCATCGATACGCATCAGCGTGGCATATCCAATAGCCTTATTCGATTTCTTATCGATTACGGCGTAAAAGAGAGGATCGTCCAGTGCCGCCTTGCGTTCGATATGAGCGCGAAAAGACGGTAAATCGAGAAAAGGGGCTTCGAATAAATATTGCCAAATGACGTCCCGATCCTTGCCATGGGAAGCCGCATAAAGCTCCTCGCTATGATTTGTAGCTGAAAGCGGCTCCAATCGAACATATTGCCCCTCCAAGACTATCCGTTCTGGGCGTGGCGCAGGATGCGTGTCGACTTCAACGCCGATGGGTAGTGCCGAAATCGGATCCAGAGTGAAGGCAGGAGCAATAAATTCATCCATGAAAAACCACCTACTGATACATCGATAGCAGACTTAATATGGGAAAGACGGAATAGTTACGTTTTAAGAAACGAATCTATTCCGTCCCAAGGTTTGGCATTCTAACGCCTAGAAAAAAGCAGTTGAACCTTCTGCTTGCTCTTAGTGATTATCACGCGCGACACCAAATTTTTGTGCAACGCGCTGATATTTTACAGCCGGTTTGAGAACCATACCGTCGGATAGCTGATCGACCATTCCCCGTTGAATTTCCTGCCACGGTGTTTGACTGGCCGGATATTTGAAGCCACCCTGCTTCATGAGTTCGGAACGTCGCGTTGCCAGTTCTTCCTTAGAAATTAGAATATCGGCGGTTCCCTTTTTTAGATCAATTCGAATCTTGTCGCCTGTCTTCAGCAAGGCCAGGCCGCCATTAGCAGCGGCTTCAGGCGAAGCATTCAAAATCGAAGGTGAACCCGAAGTTCCGGACTGGCGACCATCGCCAATACAAGGAAGGGCCATGATGCCCTTTTTTAGCAAAGCAGCAGGAGGCTGCATGTTCACGACTTCGGCTGCACCGGGATAACCGATCGGTCCCGTGCCTCGGATGAATAACATGCAGTTAGCATCAATCTTGAGTTTCGGATCATCGATACGATGATGGTAATCTTCAGGACCTTCAAAGACGATAGCGCGCCCTTCGAATGCTTCGGGATCGGCAGGATTTGAAAGATAACGCGCACGGAATTCTTCCGAAATAACGCTGGTCTTCATTATCGCACTATCGAACAGATTGCCCTTCAATACCAAGAATCCAGCATCCTTTTTCATGGGCTTACTCAGTGGGAAAATGACATCTGTATCGATTACCTTCGTTTCTTTGCAATTCTCACCTATGGTTTTGCCATTCACCGTCAACGCGACCTCGCGGATGAGCTTTTTCTTCATAAGTTCATTGACAACCGCCGGCACGCCACCGGCGCGGTGAAATTCTTCACCTAGATATTTACCCGCTGGCTGCAAATTAACGATCAGTGGAACCTTATGGCCATATTTCTGCCAGTCTTCGATCTTGAGCTCGACGCCAATATGGCGCGCGATCGCATTAATGTGGATTGGTGCGTTGGTTGACCCCCCGATAGCCGAATTGACTATAATGGCATTCTCGAACGCCTCACGAGTCATGATGTCGGAGGGCTTCAGATCTTCCCAGACCATCTCAACCGCCCGAATTCCAGTTTCATAGGCAATCTGTCCACGTTCACGATAAGGCGCTGGAATGGCAGCGCAACCCGGCAGGGTCATCCCGAGCGCCTCTGCTAATGAATTCATGGTAGATGCAGTCCCCATTGTGTTACAATGGCCGACCGATGGCGCAGAAGAAGCGACTATCTGCATAAATTCTTCGTAGTTGATCTCGCCGGCTGCAAGTCGTTCGCGTTGGCGCCAAACAACAGTTCCAGAACCCGTCCGTTCACCACGATACCACCCATTTAACATCGGCCCGCCACACAGCACAATGGATGGAATATTCACCGTTGCAGCAGCCATAATGCAGGCTGGGGTCGTTTTATCGCATCCCGTCGTCAGTACGACACCATCGAGCGGATAGCCGTAGAGAACTTCCACAAGACCGAGATAGGCTAAGTTACGATCCAACGATGCTGTCGGCCGTTTACCGGTTTCCTGGATCGGGTGCACTGGAAATTCAAAGGCTATACCACCCGCAGCCGTGATGCCGTCCCTTACTCGTTTTGCCAATTCTAAATGGTGGCGATTACATGGCGATAGATCAGATCCAGTCTGAGCGATGCCGATAATGGGCTTTCCCGACTGCAATTCTTCACGCGTAAGGCCGAAATTAAGATAGCGCTCCAAATAGAGCGCCGTCATTCCAGGATTATCGGGATTATTGAACCATTGCTTCGAACGAAGCTGGTCTTTGGTAATGCGCTTACGACTGGATTTTTTCGTTACAGTTTTGATGGCGGCTTTTCCTGCTTCCGATTTAGCAACCTTAGCTACTTTTGGCTCTAATTTGGATGACGCCTTTTGGTTGGATGTCTTTTTGGAAGCCACCATTTTTATCTCCCTCATGCCTCAATTAACGTGCCAATTCAGTTTTCACAGTGCACGCACCAATTTCTAGTATACCATCGCCCTAAATGCATGGATAAATCAATAACCTAAGCATATTGTTACAGACGGAGGAGCCCTGCCCATGCTGCACATCGTCGATGCATTTTCTCGAATTGGCGAAGAAAACGCCTTTGCGGTCCTTGGCCGAGCAACAGAATTACAACGTCAAGGGAGAGATATTATCAATCTTGGCATCGGTCAGCCTGACTTTAAAACGCCGGACAATATTGTGGATGCCGCGGTTAAAGCGCTGCGAGATGGTCATCATGGTTATACGCCCGCAACCGGGATATTGTCGTTACGTGAAGCAGTAGCTGCTGATCTTTATAAGCGGTTCGATGTCGAAGTTTCGCCGGAATTGATCATGATCGTTCCCGGTGGAAAAGTGACAATGTTTATGGCTATCCTTATGTTTGGTGAGCCGGGGGCAGAAATTCTTTATCCCGATCCCGGATTTCCTATCTATCGTTCAATGATCGAATTCACAGGAGCAAAGGCTATTCCGGTTCCTATCCGGGAAGAGAACGGATTTGCCTTCTCGGCAGACGAGACCCTTTCGTTAATTACGCCAAAAACGCGCCTTTTGATTATTAATTCGCCCGCCAATCCAACAGGTGGGGTTACACCGAAGGCTGAAATTGACAAGTTGATCCGAAGTCTCGAAAATTTCCCTGATCTCGCCATACTATCTGACGAAATTTATGGCCAGATGACATATGATGGCGAGAGCCACCAAACCCTGCTGGCCTACCCGGAAATTAGGGATAGACTAATTTTACTCGACGGATGGTCGAAGACGTATGCGATGACCGGATGGCGACTGGGTTACTCGATCTGGCCCAAGCCCCTTTACGACGCCGCGCGGAAACTCGCAGTTAATTCATTTTCCTGCGTCAATTCTTCTGCACAATATGCTGGCCTAGAAGCTCTGACCGGCCCTCAAGATGAGGTTCAAACGATGGTGGAAGAATTCAATCGCCGTCGCAAAATTATTGTGGATGGCTTAAACAAAATTCTTGGCATTTCTGCTGCAACCCCCAAAGGTGCATTTTATGCATTTCCAAATATTTCAAAAACCGGATGGCGCGCTAAGCCGCTCGCATCAGCTTTGTTAGAGGAGGCGGGAGTAGCGACGATAGGAGGACCTGATTTCGGCGTTCACGGTGAAGGTTATATTCGCCTATCGTATGCCAATTCGACCCAAAATATTATCCGGGCCCTCGAGCGAATAGAACTATTCCTTAATGAACACCGCCAAAGTTGAGGGATTAACTGCGAAGGGCCGCACATTCACATGCCAAGCGCGTGATCATGCTCCAATCGTCTGTTTCCAAGGCTAACGTGGGAGTTACCCAAGAACCACCAACACAGACAACATTAGATAGGGTAAGATAGGATTTAGCCTTGACAGGATCGATCCCACCTGTTGGACAAAATGTTAGATGTGGCAAAGGCGCCGCGAGCGATCGGAGATAAGCGACACCGCCGGCAGGCTCAGCTGGAAAAAACTTCAAGACGTGATGACCCATTTCGGCCATAGCCATAGCTTCACTTGCCGTTGCAACACCCGGCAATAACGGCGCGCGTGCAATTGCTGCTGCTTCCGTCAGCCGACGGGTCGAACCTGGGCTCACTAAAAAATGTGCCCCCGCCGACATGGCTTCGTCGACTTGGGACGTCGTCAACACCGTTCCGGCACCTACCTTCGCTTCAGGCACCTCACGCGCGATCGCTTCAATGGACTTCAAGGCCTGTTTAGTTCGAAGTGTCACCTCCAACACGTCCAAGCCACCGGCAACCAATGCCCTTGCCAATAAGATAGCCTTATCCGGATCGGTTAACGTCAAAACAGGTATGACAGGAACACGCGTCAGCAACGCAATCAAGACATCATTGTTGGACATAAGGTGAGGCTCCTACTGATTCCTAAATTCACTTCCTGCAGGCTAATTTATTAACGGTTCCATCCAACGTAAGATACCCAACCATAAACCTATTCAATCGATTACAGCTAATTACAGATACGCAGCGCAGCAACGTGTTCGATGCTTAAATCTTTTTAGCCTCGCGTCGCGCCAATCGCTTGGCTCTTTTAAAGCTGATTGATTCCTCGATATTTGCTACCATCATCAACGCAGCCGGGGTTACTACCAAAGTGAGAATTGTCGCAAAGCCAAGGCCGAATACGATCGCCGACGACAAGTGGACCCACCATTGAGTCGATGGCGCACCGAAGGCGATATCGCGATTCACAAAATCAAGATTGATCCCGAATGCTATAGCAAGAACGCCCAAAATGGCTGTAACTGCCGTTAAAACGACGGGGCGCGCCCGTTCGCGACACGTTTCGATGATCGCATCATAGGCCGTCATCCCTTCGCTTCGGCATCGGTCATAGGTGTCAATAAGCACAATATTGTTGTTAACGATCACACCTGCATTGGCGATAATTCCGATACCCGTCATCACCACCCCAAAGGCTTGACCCATAATCATAAGGCCAAGCAATACGCCGATGGTCGACAAAATAACGGCTGTCAAGACTAACAGGACACTGGTAAATTTATTAAATTGCGCAAGCAGAATTGCGAAAATCAAGAACATCGCCGTCCCAAAGGCCTTACTCAGAAATGCTCCTGCTTTTGCACGTTCCTCATCTTCACCCTTAAGTTTGAAAGTAATGCCGGGACCCAAATCCATCGTAGCGAGTTCGGCCATGACTTTCTGTTGAACATTTGCCGACTGCACCCCGTCAATAACATTTGCCGATACTGTGATGACGCGGCTGCCTGCCACACGATTGAGTTGCCCGACCCGCGGCGATGGTATTCGGGTAACAAAATTCCCGATCGGAACCGATCCAACCGGGGTGTTAATCCGCAATTCTTCGATATCATCGAGGGTACGTTTGTCCTCCGGAAATCGCAGAATGAGATCAACTGATTTGTCAGTTTCGTTCGGCCGGTATTCCGATATCTTTAAGCCGTTAGTTACTAGCTGAAGCGCGGCACCAACACTCGTCGCACTCGCGCCATATTTTGCTGCCTCAGCCTTGTCGACATTAATTGTCCAATCAATGCCCGGCAGAGCAAGGCCATTATCAATATCCCTGATTTCCGGGTTCTTCTCCAGATATTCAGATACTTTTTTGGCAGCTGGGATAAGATAAGCCGGATCGACAGCCGCAAGTTGAACTTGAATGGCCTTGCCTGTCGGAGGACCACCCTTCGGAGCGGTTACCTCAATCGATACGCCTGGTATATCGGAAGTGTGTTCTCTAATGTTGTCCATAATTTTGGATGCAGAACGCCGATGCTGCCAATCGATAAATTCAAATTGAATTGACCCGATTGTATCTTCCGATATTTCGTTCGAGCCTTTTTGGCTTTCGCCCGAACGTGCATAAACTGTTCGCAACTCTGCCATTGGCAGAATGCGCTCTTCAACCTCGTGTACAAGGATATCTTTCTCTGAGATTGATAGATTTCCACGCGCATGGATCTGCACGATACCGTAATCGGGCTCCACATTCGGGAAGAATTCAACACCATGCCCAAATACACCGTAAGCCTTGATCACTGTCACGAGAAGCAAGAATGTTGCAGATAACGTAAGACCGGGGTGCGCTACACAAAACCGCACAACATTCATATAGGCCCCCCGTTCACTTGCCCTATCATCATGAGGCTTCGCAGAGGCCTTGCCGAGCAAGGCGCCCAAGGTTGGTGTGAAAAACAACGCAACAACCAACGAAGCTGACAATGTGGCAATCAAGGTAAGAGGCATATATTTCATGAACTGGCCAACAATGCCTGGCCAGAACAATAGCGGGGAAAATGCCGCGACCCGGGTTAACGTTGCAGCAATAACAGGCCCTGCCATTCGCTTTGCAGCCATTGAGAAGGCTAGCTTAGGATCCATGCCCTCGGCCATCCGACGTTCAGCAAATTCCGAAACGATAATTGCATCGTCAACCAACATGCCGACTGCTAAAATGAGTGCGAATAAAACAACGATATTCACCGTCAAACCTGCCATCTGCAATGCGAGGATCCCGGCCAAAAACGAGCCCGGAATCGCGATGCCGATGAACAAGGATGGCCGGCCACCCAAAACCATCATCATAATAACGAGAACCAACAAAACAGCCGTGATGACGCTATTCTGCAATTCATGAAGCATGTCACGAATCGTCTTGGACTTGTCTTGACTGAAGGAAACAGAAACAGTGCCGGGCCAAGCTTTTTGCAATTCACTAATGACGTATTTAACGGCGTCGACTGTTTCGATCAGGTTAGCTCCCGTTCGTTTGGAAACTTCAATCGCGATCGCAGGCTTCCCGTTTACGCGCGTGATCGATGTAGCATCCATGAATGTTGGACGCACTTCAGCAACATCTCCTAACGTGACGGTGGCACCAGGCGAAGCAGCAACTGGTAGGTTTAAAATATCTTCAGGACGTTCAATCAGAGCCGGCACCTTTACCGCGAAACGTCCAGTTCCACCTTCAAGCGCCCCTGCAGCTACGAGACTATTACTCTGAGCAATACCCGAGATCAATGAATCGAGGCTGATGCCATAACTCTTCATAAGCATCGGCTCGGCGATAATTTCAACGACTTCGTCACGAGCTCCTTTAAGATCGGCTGAAAGGACGCCGGGAACCTGTTCAATGTAATTTTTCGCATTACGGGCAATACGTAGAAGCGTGCGTTCTGGGACTTCACCGGTGAGGGCAACCACGAGCACGGGAAAAAGAGAAAGATTAACTTCACGGACAGCAGGCTGGTCAGCGTCCTTCGGAAGATCACGCTTAGCATCATCTACTTTGGCTCGAACGTCGGCCACTGCCTTTGTTGAATCAAAGCCAGCTTCAAATTCCAACAAGACAAATCCGCCGCCCTCAAACGCCGTCGACCGCATTTCTTTAACATTTGCTACCGATTTCAATTGCGTTTCCATCGGCCGCAAGAGCAAACGTTCTGAATCCTCCGGGCTAATTCCACGTTGCGATAATTGGACATAGACAATCGGGACCTTAACGTCGGGCTCGGCCTCCTTTGGAATCGTCTGATAAGCAACAAATCCCGCCAAAAGTAGAAAAATCAGAACTGCCAGCGTTAGCCGAGCATGAGAAATTGCGAAATCTACTGGATTTTTCATATCAATTTTTTCTATCTTAAAAAGATGATCAGGATGCGCTATCCATTATGAAATCAACAGCTTGACCTTCCTTAACAAAATCTTGTCCCTGAACTATAATATTAGCTCCTGGCGTAATACCTGAAACATAGAGATAATCCGTTTGGTCTTCGACAAGGCTTACAGGCACAAAAACAACTTTGCGATCAATCCCAACAACCCGCACACCTAATTTTCCTTCAGACGAAAAAGTAAGAGCCGACCGCGCAACTTTTGCTGCCTCAACCGGCGCGAGATAAAGCGTTACTTCCGTCGTTACGCCTTCAGCGAGCCTTCCCTCCGGATTGGCAAGACTTACGTCAATTCGATAGGTTCGTGTTTGCGAGCTGGCACGATTGGAAATAAATCGGACAGAGCCCGTCACTTGGTTACCATCAATGAAGCGAACATCGGCACGGTCGCCGACTTTAACGCCGCTTAAACGACGTTCCGAAATTTCAACAACGGCTAACATCGGGTCGAGCGACATGACGTCTGCAACCGGCGCACCGGGCTGTAGGCTTTGCCCAAGATTGGCTGGAACCTCGTTGATCACGCCGGTAACTGGAGCCCGAACCATGCCACGATCCCGCTCAGCTTCCGCTTGAGCCAATTGTGCCTGCGCACCTTTTAGATCAGCCTCAAACTGAGCCAAATTTAATTTAGCCAAATTTCCCGATTCGACTAAAAGTCGCTTTGCGTCATATTCTTTCTGTCGCTGCTCCAAACGCGCCTCAGCTTGAGCAACGTTTGATTCACGAGCCTCATCTGACAAAATTGCCAGAATATCGCCGACCTTTACCATTGAACCGCGCCGAACATTCAGTTCGGTTACAGTTCCATTAGTTCTTGAAACCGCCATGGTTCTTACGTCCGCCTCGGTTCGCCCCGAAAGCGTCAATTTGCGCGATCTCGGCTCAACAATCGCCTGCACAACTTTCACCGTAAAAGGCTTCGCCTCTGTTTGTACAACCGAACCGGCGAGCACCGCTTCATTCTTTTTGCCAATCTGGCCAGAGGCAATCCAAAGTACTGAAATGATAACCAAGGCGATGGCTGTTAGTCGGCTCCAGAGCATATTCAATTCCCAGAAAAATGAGACGAAGATCGGACATATTCAGGCAAAATATCATCGATCCACAAGATGATTTTGCAAAATGTTATAAATCAAACACATCAGCTTTCTTATTTCGAACAACGGCCACACCGGCCCAATCACATTGGTGTAACGGTCACCGACCGTTTCAACATCTAAAATCCTTCGACGCCGGCAACATACAAACAACAAGATATACGCTCATGCCGTCACCCTGGACTGCAATAAGATTAGGAACCGCCGACGGCACTGAAGCGTTTCGTTAAATTAAGCATTTTCTTAATGAAGGCTCCGCTATTCGTCAATAAAATGAAATTGGATTGCAATAAGTGATAGCTGAATAAATCCGGCTCAATTTAGCCGATAATATCAAACAGGAATTAATTAGGAGACTTGACAATGCGATGGTCGATCATTGTGGGTAAAATTACAGGAACTTCGATTCATATACACGCAACCTGATCTTGCCCCCGAAGAACGTCTCCCAAGGCTGAAAGTGTATTATCAGTTTTGGAGGAACGAAGATGACGGGAATCGTGCGGGCTCGCTACACGCTGGAGTTCAAGCAAGAGGCGGTTAGGCTGGTGCGTGGTGGTCAATCACTTACCTCGGTCTCCCGAGGTTTGGGCGTGTCGGCGCAATCGA
>CAIUPE010000050.1 GCA_903900975.1 uncultured Hyphomicrobiales bacterium
CGCTCGCAATTGTGTGTTTGAAGTGTGTTAATTTGGAGGTGGGTGGGGACCGTTCGCAATGAGGTCTCGTACGACCGTCGTCATCTCGGTTCCCCACCCGGCTTCCCGACCGCTTGAATGGTAGGAAGGGTCTGACGCCCGCACACAATCGAAAGCAAGAGGCCATCCCATGCAGATGATACATTTTTTAGGCGTTGATGTCAGCCAGGATTGGTTTGATGTCGCTATTTTTGGCTCGGCAAAGCCTGCGCAGTTCCAAAATAGCGAAGCAGGCTTTGACGCTTTCGCACAGCACTGCGTTGACCTTGATTGGTCCAAATGCTTTGTCGTTGTGGAGGCAACGGGCGGATATGAGACCCGTTTGTTGCGGTATCTGATCGCTCAAGGGGCACACGTGCATCGCGCAACGCCCTTGCATGCCAAGCATTTTATCAGGTCACTCGGCCTCAAAGCAAAGACCGATAAGATCGATGCTTTGGCTCTTGCCCGCTATGCCGTTGAGCGCCATGCTGAGCTGCCTGTTTTTGTTTTTCCAGATGAAGAGCAAAGCGCTTTCAATGACTTAATGATGCGGAGGGGCGATTTAGTAGCCTTTGCCGCTGCCGAGAAGGCGCGCGCTTCACAACCGCGTTACAAAGATGCGGCCTCCTCCGTTATGCAATCCATTGAGGCGATGCTCGGCTTTATTGAGGCCCAAATCGCCGCCATTGAGGCCGAACTTGATGCCCTTGTGGAAGCCTCTCCAACCTTAAGCCGCCGCATCGAGACCCTACGCACAGTCAAAGGCGTCGGACGGCTCAGCGCCTATGCTTTGCAAGCCTTCATGCCAGAACTTGGAACCTTGACACGCCGAACCGCGGCAAGTTTGGCAGGATGTGCACCTCACCCCCGCGATAGCGGTATCAAAAACCGAAAGCGAAGCGTCTTCGGTGGAAGAGGTACCGTTAAACGAATGCTCTTCCTCGCCGCCATGACCGCGCGGCGATACGAGCCAGCCCTCAAAGCCTTCTTCGAAAAACTCGTCGCAACCGGAAAGCCAAAAATGGTCGCACTAACCGCTCTCATGCGAAAAATTATCGTCATCGCAAATGCACGATTGAAAGAATTGAATCTTCAATCATCATGGTAGATGACGCAATAGAAATGCTGCGCAGCAAAAAGCCCGCTTAGCAGTCGCGCTTCAAGAGTGATTGGAAAATTAATAATGATACCGGCACGCGGTTATAACAACGGTGCTTGCCTCAACCGCATAAACAAGTCGATGTGTATCATCGATGCGGCGTGACCAATATCCCGAAAGGTTTTCCCGTAATGGCTCAGGCTTGCCGATGCCCGTAAACGGCTCGCGCAAGATATCCCGCACCAATTGATTGATCCGCTTCAGCGTCTTTTTATCTTGGACCTGCCAGTAGAGATAATCTTCCCAGCCGTCTGGCGTAAAAGTGAGCCGTCTAGTCATCAATCAACGACTGCTCAACGGCTTCGCCTGCGCGATGTTGCTTAATCGAACGCGCCAGACGTTGCGCATTGGCGGGAGACTTCAAGAGATAGGCCGTCTCCATGATGCTATTATAGGTGTCCAGCGACATCACAACGGCATTCGGCGCATCGCGCCGCGCGATGATGGTCACATTCGCATCGTCTACGACCTTGTCGAGAACACTTTTGAGATTGTTCCGCGCTTCCGTGAAATTAACAACATCAAGCATCACCAACGAACCTTGTTACATGATCAGTATATGGTACATGTGTAACACATGCGGTACCTTGATTCAAGGCATCGCGAACCTTTGGACCGCGCGCCTCCTGGCTCGCATTCTTAAGAAGCGCGCCGGGAGGCGCGCGGTCCAACTACTCCAGCAATCCATAAAAATTGCTGCGCAGCAATTGTGCAGCATAAATTTATCAACCCCTTGAAATAAAAGCCATTTCACAAAAATGCTGCTCAACAAAAAAGCCCGCTTTGTAGCGGGCTTTCCTGAATTATTGTGCGGTGCAATATAATTGCCTAATTTACTGGACTAGCTTCGGTCCACCGCCGGCAACCGGCTCGTTCTCGGCCAGAATGCCGAGGCGGCGAGCAACTTCGGTATAGGCTTCGACCAGATTGCCGAGATCGCGGCGGAAGAGGTCTTTATCGAGCTTGTCGTTCGATTTTACGTCCCACAACCTGGCGGAATCGGGCGAGATCTCGTCGGCAAGGACGATGCGCATCATTTCGCCCTCCCAGAGCCTGCCACATTCGATCTTGAAATCGACGAGCTTGATACCAGCACCCAGAAAGAGGCCCGTCAGGAAATCATTGACGCGAAGCGCTAAGGCCATGATGTCGTCGAGTTCCTGCGGCGTGGCCCATCCGAACGCCGTAATGTGCTCTTCTGAAACCATTGGATCGTTTAGCGCATCGTTCTTGTAATAGAACTCGATGATTGAGCGCGGCAGCGGTGTGCCCTCTTCCAACCCGAGACGGGTGGCGAGCGAACCCGCGGCAATGTTGCGAACAACCACTTCAAGCGGAATAATTTCCACTTCGCGGATCAGCTGTTCGCGCATATTGAGCCGCCGGATGAAATGCGTTGGCACTCCAATGGCGTTCAAATGGTTGAAGATAAATTCGGAGATGCGATTGTTCAACACGCCCTTGCCTTCCAAGACAGCGTGCTTCTTGGCGTTAAAGGCGGTGGCATCATCCTTGAAGTGCTGGACGAGGGTGCCAGGCTCAGGACCCTCATAGAGGATCTTCGCCTTGCCCTCGTAAATGCGACGGCGGCGGTTCATCGACATATACCGTTGTTTGAGGAAATCCATAACCGGAAATCTATCCTTACAGGAAAACCCATCTGATTTGCAACGCAACATATCGATTTTTGCGGGGCATTACAAAAGTGTTCCCTCCCTTTTTCCAACGAGGGACCCCAACGCGGGTCTCCCTAGGTTGAAGGCAAGACTTTTTAATCTTATCTCTATCGAACGGATAGGCGATTCAAGCTGCAGCCTTGATCTGGATGTTGCCTTAGATCAGAGTTGGTAAAATGGGGAGTAAAGTAATGAGTTCATTTGATGATCGGGAACGTGGCTATGAGGCGAAATTTGCGCATGATCAGGAGCTTAACTTCCGAATTCTCGCGAGGCGGAACCATTTGCTCGGTGTCTGGGCAGGCGAATTGCTCGGCTATCACGGCGGCGAATTAGCCCATTATGCGGACACTGTCATTTCGGCTGATCTGACGGAACCAGGCGATGACGACGTCTTACAAAAAATTGCAAAGGACTTTTCCGAGCGGCATATTGCCAAATCTACGATAGAAATCCGCGCTGAAATGGAACAACTTTACAGCGTCGCTAAACGAGAAGTTTTAACAGGCGAATAAAAATTTTTGGCATTTTCGCCCAAAATTATGCGGTACCAACAATTCTAATCTTTGCCACAACGGTCAAGTCATCAGTTGCGGATAGGACGGCAAAACGGCTTCGGCATGCAGCCAAGCAAGATTTCCGGACGTTGGGAGAACCGCACGATGACGAATCTCGATTTGCACCAAAATGCCCATGAATATCGTTTTGCTCACGATGAATTGTTCCGCTTTCGGGTCAACGCCCGTAGCGCCCGCTTGTTTGGCCTCTGGGTGGGCAAAATCTTGGGGCTAGCGGGCGACGGACTCGAAGATTATGCCAGCAGAATCATGAGTGCCTCGGTTACCCATGCCCACGCAGCCGATATTCTCGATCACTTGGCCAGTGAATTAGCCCGCCGCGAAATCATGATCACAAAGGCGCAATTGATCGCGCACCAAGACACGCTCCGTGAACAAGCCAAGGCGGAGTTAACAGCGCATGTCTAACGGCATGAGAACCGGCCTTGTTTCCAGACCATATTCCCGCTTAGACTTTCGGGCGTTGGTCTCGAAACGACGTTGACCCCGAAGGAGTATGGTTGAATGGCCCATCTTGAAACGATCCGCTCGCTTGCTAATCGCATGGGCGGCGGATCTGGCCTTCTCACGGCTTGGGTGGGCATCCCCGATCCGCTCGTTGCCGGCATGCTGGCTTCGGAAGATTTCGATACGGTGACGCTCGATATGCAGCACGGGGCGCATGATATCCAATCGGTTGGCCTCGGGATTACCCGTATTACACTTGCAGGAAAGCCCACCCTTGTGCGCATCCCCGTCGGTCAATTCGCCATTGCGTCAAGGGTTCTCGACCTAGGGGCTGCCGGCGTGATTGCTCCCATGATCAACAGCCAAAAGGATGCAGCGGCGTTTGCTTCGTTTATGAAATATCCTCCGATCGGTGAACGCAGCTGGGGACCCACGATCGCCTCGGGTCTTACAGGCACAGAGGGCAATGTCTATCTATCGTCTGGCAATGGCATGGCGGTTTCGATTGCCATGATTGAAACGCGGGAAGCACTATCGGCGCTGGACGATATTTTGATAACACCCGGCATTGATGCCGTTTTTGTCGGCCCTTCGGACCTATCGATCGCGTTATCGAATGGAGCAAATGTCGATCCAGGCCGCAAGGACGTGGCTGATGCCCTAGACCATGTCGTTGCCCGCTGCCGCGTCCACGGTAAATCAGCGTGTTGTTTTGCTCCCACACCACAAGCGGCGCGGGATCTCGCGAAAAAGGGATATGATTTGATGGCCATCGGTACCGATTTCGGCCAGCTCCGGAGTGGTGCTCGCGCCCAGATCGAAATCGCGCGAGGCTGACTGAGGATCACCGCGAACAGAAGTTTCCATTCGCGGTGACAAAATCAACTTTATTGGGCTTTAGGCGCGTCGTCCGTCATCCCGTGATGATGGTGTTCCCAGCCGAAGGGCGATGACCACCGCAACGCATCGCGCTGCTTTTCGTCGAGCTTGGCATAAAGGGCATCAAACGCAGGCCGAACAGTCTTCACGGCGCTTAGCATCGCGGTCAGATGTTGTTCCATACCGGCCAGCATTGCAGGTGGCGTGTGATCAACCGATGCAGGATCGGCAGGACAGGTTGCCTTCACGGTTGCTTCTGCTGATACGAGGGCCGCTTTCAACGCATCAAATTCCGGCTTTTGCGCGTCGGTCGGCTTAATCTCCCGCTGGAGGCGATCCAATAAATGCTGGCCAATTGGTTCTTTGGCATCACAGATCCGTCCCATCGGGCCAAACATTTCACGATGATGCATGCTTTGCGCAAAGGCGGCTAATCCACCGCCCGCCACCAGCACAACCACTGCTCCGGCCATCAACGTCTTTTTACCAAATTTCATCGGGTTTCTCCTTTTGCTAGCCCCTTGAAGGCGATGCATCGATTAAGCCGACATTCACCTTATGGTGCCGTGACGCTAAGATTAATATTTGTTGAGGTTCGATTAACCTGTCCCATCGGCCAGTCCACGCGAAGCGTTACGAATTTTCTCGAACACCTAGCGCATCGGCAAGACGCTTCACGGCCGAACCCGGCTTCAAAGGCTTTTGCTGGCTCTCATGGGGCACCCAGCCTGAAATCCAAACCAGTTCGAAGGTTGCGCGTACGCGGCCATCGGGGTCGGAAAAGCGTTCGCCGTAAATCTCAATGGCGCGGAGCAGCGTCGCCCGTCGCAACGGCGTTTTGCGGCGTTGTGCCAACATATTGGTGGCACCCATTCGGCGAAGGTCATGCATCAAACCAAGGGGACTTGCATACCGGACCGTGAATCGATCAACATCGGAAACTGGAAGGGCAAAGCCCGCCCGCTGTAATAAGCCGCCGAGATCACCGATATCCGCAAAAGGTGCTACGCGCGGACTGATGCCACCCTCGATTTCGCTTTCCGCTGCGGCCATGCTTTGGCGAAGTTCCAGCAGGCTAGCTCCGCCGACGAGACATGCCATAAACAAACCGTCAGGCCGAAGGGCGCGGCGAATTTGAAGCAAGACACCGGGGAGATCGTCGACGGTCTGAAGCGCCAAGAGCGAAATGACGGCATCGAGGCTTTCGGCACCAAACGGAACCAAACCCGGATCGGTAACGATGGAAAGTTTAGAATTGGCCATTTCCATAATCGGTGCGGCATGGATCACCTGCCCCACTTTGCCCGACGCCTGCAAGGCCATCTTTGCGTGATACCCCGGTGTACCAAGATCGAGCACAATTTCAAAATGCCGCAACAATGCGCCAAGCCGATCCGACAGATCCGCACCCGCACGGGCAAGCAGAAAATCTTCTGCCCTTTGCCCGATCGCGCGGCGAAGCCGAACGCGGACCAAACCTTGATCGAAAAGACGTGGGGTTTCACTCATGGCTTTGGTGTATCATTCTTTCGCGAACGAAGGTCAAAGGCTGTGATGGGGATGATACAACGTTGGGACATTTTCAAAGGGCTTGGTGGATTTAAGGGAATTGGCCAACGCTTGGTCAACCTTGTTTATCCACCCTCGTGCATCGCATGTAGCGCCGCGCTGGCGGACGAAGACGGGCTTTGCCCGGCCTGTTGGCGACAAATTCCCTTCATCACCCACCCTTTTTGCGCGCGATACGGCACGCCTCTCCCCGTCGATCATGGCGGGATGATGCTCTCCCCCCTAGCCATCGCCGATCCACCGGTATTCGGCCGCGCAAGAGCGGTGGCGCGTTACGATGGCATCGCGCGCGACCTTGTCCACGGGTTGAAATATGGCGATCGGGTCGAACTTGCCCGTATCATGGCGCAATGGATGGTACGCGAAGGCAGCGACTTATTGGCCGACTGTACCTTGCTGGTTCCGGTGCCGCTCCATCGATTTCGCCTTTGGCGTCGACGCTTCAATCAGGCGGCGGCTTTGGCGGAGGGGATTGGACGGCAAACCGGCATCCCGGTCGGCTATGAATCCTTACTCCGTGTCAAAGCCACGCGGCCGCAAGTGGGGCTGACACGAAGCGAGCGCTCGACCAATCTTGAAAAGGCCTTCAAGGCCAATCCGGTCGATCTAACCCGAATTGCGGGTGCGCGGATCGTCCTCATCGACGACGTGATGACGACAGCCGCAACAGGCAACGCAACAGCGCGGACCTTATTGAAAGCAGGCGCTGCATCCGTTGATCTTCTTGTGTTCGCGCTGGTGGCGAAAGCCGGATAATCATCCTATATTAACGTAGAACCACCGATAAGGAATGACGACGATGCAAGCTGTTACGATTTACACAAAGTCATGGTGCCCCTATTGCCACTCGGCGCTCGACCTTCTGAAAAAGAAGGGCGTGACCTATGAGCAGATCGACGTTTCAGCAGGAGGCGACGCTCAGGCTGCGATGGCTGTGCGGGCCAATGGCCGTTCGTCCGTGCCGCAGATTTTCGTGGGATCAACCCATGTGGGCGGCTGCGACGACCTCTACGCTTTGGACAGCGCGGGCAAACTAGATCCCTTGTTGAACGCTTAAGGAGCCTAACGGTCATGTCCGCTACCTTCACCGCCGCGTGCGTCCAAATGTGTGGTAAACGCGATCCAGCCGAAAATCTGACGGATGCTGTTCGGATGATCCGCGAGGCGGCAAATGCGGGGGCGACTTATATTCAGACGCCTGAAATTTCCAACATCGTCAACCGCGACCGCCCTGCATTGCTCGCTTCCATCCGGACCGAAGCGGAAGACCCGATGCTCGCAGCCTTTCAAAAGCTGGCCAATGAACTCGCCATTCACCTTCATATTGGTTCGCTTGCGATTAAAAATGGCGAAAAGGTTGCTAATCGCGCCTTTGTGATCGGCGCTGATGGCGCGGTGCGGGCGCGCTATGACAAGATTCATCTGTTCGATGTCAATTTACCAAATGGCGAAACATGGCGGGAATCCAATACATTTACGGGCGGTACCGGTGCGGTCGCTGTCGACCTACCCTATGCCCGCCTTGGCCTTGCCATCTGCTATGATGTGCGGTTCCCGTATTTGTTTCGGGCGTTAGCCGATGCGGGTTGCACCGTCTTATCGGCCCCAGCCTGTTTCACGAAGCAAACGGGCGAAGCGCATTGGAACGTATTGCAGCGCGCGCGGGCCATTGAGAATGGAGCCTTTATGATTTCCGCTGCTCAAGCGGGCCTGCATGAAGACGGTCGTGAAACTTATGGACACTCCATAATCGTCGATCCTTGGGGGAACGTACTGGCCGAAGCCGGACGTGAACCCGGCATTATCTTGGCGGAAATTGATTTGACCGCGGTTAATGACGCGCGGAGCCGGATTCCGGCGCTGCGCCATACCCGTCCTGTTACGGTAATGCGTGCTGGTGAGCCTTTAGTATGATCAAATATGGTCTGGTCTGCGACAAGGGCCACACGTTCGAAGGTTGGTTTAAATCGAGTGATGGCTTTGACACCCAGAAGCGACGTGGCTTGGTGGAATGCCCACATTGTGGTTCAATCCACATTGATCGAGCAATTATGGCACCTGCCGTAGCCCGTACTGATAAAACCCCCGCTCTTCCGTTAGCCAACGAGGGAGAATGGGTCAGCTCGAGCCAAGAAATGACTATTTTGTCCAGCGAGGAACGCGAGTTACGGGCAAAACTGGCCGAGCTTCGGCTGGAAATGATCAAAAATGCGGATAATGTCGGCGATGATTTTGCCGAGGAAGCACGCCGGATTCATTTCGGCGAGGCCGAGCGTCGGCAAATTTATGGTCAGACCTCTTTAGATGAAGCACGCAATCTGATCGAGGAAGGTGTCGATATTTTCCCGTTACCTCCCGGCACCGACCACAACTAGGCGTCACACCCGCTTTATAGCGCTCAGCATATAATTGACGTCCATGTCCCGAGACAGCTTCCAGATGTTTCGAAGTGGATGAAAAACAACGCCAGTTCGGTAGTCTATTTCCATTCCGCCCTTGGTTATTGCTGCCTCCAGCTCGCTAGGCGTAACGAATTTTTCCCATTGGTGCGTGCCTTTCGGCAGCCAGCCAAGCACAAATTCTGCACCGACAATCGCCAACGCAAACGCCTTGAGCGTGCGGTTCAGCGTCGCCATGAACAACTGGCCACCGGGCGCAACGGCCGCGGTGCAAGCGGCAACAAAGGCACCGACATCAGCGACATGCTCGACCACCTCCATCGCCAAAACGATGTCAAAGCGCTCACCCGCCGCCACCAAGGCTTCGACCGTCGTCTGGCGGTAATCAATCGCCAGTCCCGATTGACTCGCATGAAGCTTGGCGACCTCGACATTTGTTGGGGCGGGATCAATGCCCGTGACTTTGGCCCCCAGACGGGTCAAAGGCTCACATAGCAGCCCACCGCCGCAACCAATATCGAGAATCTTCAGCCCCTGAAGTGGTCGTCCATGCTCAATTGTCCGGCTAAAATGGCTGGCTGCATGATCGCGGATGACCTGCAGGCGGACTGGATTGAATTTATGCAGCACGCCCATCGGGCCCGCTTGGTCCCACCAAGTCTTGGCGATTCGGTCAAATCGCGCGACCTCATCGTTATCGACACTGGTCTGAAAGGTGTTATCCATTCCGCTGCTCCTGCCATAGGGTCGCAAAATTCACGCCCGATCCTGTTGACAGCGCAAGGTTGCACCGTCATGGATGTGCGCCTTTTTCACCTCGGAAGCGGATCGACGCAAGGCCGCATTCGCTTCCCTCAACCGAAATGACGCGATTGCCTATGTCAGCGCCAACAAAAAAAAGCCTCGTTATGAAGTTTGGCGGAACTTCAGTCGCCAATCTCGACCGTATTCGTAATGTCGCCCTGCACGTAAAGCGCGAGGTTGAGGCTGGCTATGATGTGGCGGTGGTGGTTTCGGCCATGTCGGGCAAGACGAACGAACTCGTCGCCTGGTGCAAGGACGCCTCGGCGCTCTATGATATGAGCGAATATGATGCGGTGGTTGCATCAGGTGAACAGGTCACCTCCGGCCTTTTAGCCATTGCGCTGCAAAACATTGGAATCAAAGCGCGAAGCTGGCAGGGCTGGCAAATCCCGATTCAGACCGACGACGCCCATGGCTCGGCCCGTATTCTTGGGATTGATGGCTCGCGTTTGAAGGATAGCTTTACCAACCAAGGCGAAGTAGCGGTCATCGCCGGCTTTCAGGGCATTCATGAAGCGACAGGCCGTTTAACAACCTTGGGACGTGGCGGTTCGGATACCAGCGCGGTGGCAATAGCGGCCGGAATCGGCGCTGAACGCTGCGACATTTATACCGATGTGGACGGTGTCTACACGACCGATCCGCGTATTGTGCCGAAAGCTAAGCGGCTGGAAAAGGTTGCTTTCGAAGAAATGCTTGAAATGGCCTCGATGGGAGCGAAAGTGCTTCAAGTCCGTTCTGTCGAACTCGCGATGACCCATCGCATGCCGACCTATGTCCGGTCGTCGTTTGACGATCCGGCGGACCCGAAGCCCGGCACCCTCATCTGTGGCGAGGAGGATATTGTGGAACAACAGATCATCACCGGAATTGCCTATTCGAAAGATGAGGCACAAATCACGCTTCGCCGTGTGGCCGACAAGCCCGGTATCGCAGCGGCTATTTTCGTGCCTCTGGCGGACGCCAACATTAATGTCGACATGATCATTCAGGTCGTTTCCGACGATACGACGACCACCGATATCACGTTTACGGTCCCGACCGCGGATTTCGAGCGCGCCAAGACGATTTTGGAAGGCCTCCGGTCCACCATCGGATATGCCACCTTGCAGGGTGCCAATGATGTGGTGAAAGTTTCAGCAATTGGCGTAGGTATGCGCAGCCATGCCGGTGTCGCTGCCCGAGCCTTTAAGGCGTTGGCCGATAAAGGAATTAATATTCGGGCGATTACTACTTCCGAAATCAAATTCTCTGTTTTGATCGATAGCGCCTATACGGAGCTGGCGGTGCGCACCCTTCATTCACTTTACGGCCTTGATCAAGCCTGACTTAAAGTGCCTGCGAGAATTATAATGCCGCGTCAATCCGCATTGGCGCGGCCTTTGCATTAAGGTTGAAGAATCGGTAAAGCATAGTGGCAAGAACCCCGCCCAGTGGGTTCGCTATGGTGGAATTGCCCGCCGTCGTGATGTCGGCATAGAAAGCTGAGAATAATGCGGTCTACGCTTGGCGAACCAAGAGTTCTGTTACGTCGCCTCCGCGAAGTCATGGCGGAGCCGGTCAGCGCACAGGCACGCCTTGATAAAATCGTGATGGTGATCGCGGCCAATATGGTCGCCGAAGTGTGCTCGTTCTATGTGATGCGGGCCGACAACACGATGGAGCTGTTTGCCACCGAAGGTTTGAAGCGCGAAGCCGTTCATATCACCACCATGAATGCGGGCGAGGGTCTCGTCGGCCTCATCGCCCGGCAAGCGGAGCCATTAAACCTATCTAACGCCCAAGCGCATCCGGCCTTCTCGTACCGGCCGGAGACAGGCGAAGAGATATACCAATCCTTCCTCGGCGTTCCGGTGCTCCGTTCCGGCAACACGCTAGGCGTGCTGGTGGTGCAGAACCGCGCGCACCGCGTTTACACGGAAGAAGAAGTTGAAGCCCTGCAAACCACTGCAATGGTGCTCGCCGAAATTATCGCTTCCGGTGAATTGCAGGCACTGGCCGAACCCGGAACGGGAATAGCGCTTCGCCGTCCGATGACGTTAAGCGGCCAGAGCCTTGCCGATGGCGTTGGGCTTGGCCACGCCGTGCTGCACGAGCCACGCGTCGTCATTTCTAATTTGATTGCGGATGATCCTGCAGTTGAACAAAGACGCCTCGATTCCGCCATTTCCGACTTACGCAAATCGATTGATCAACTGGTTGATCGCGGCGACATCTCCCATGTCGGCGAGCATCGCGAAGTGCTCGAAACCTATCGCATGTTCGCCAATGACCCCGGCTGGACGCGACGTCTGCGCGAGGCGGTGCAAACCGGTCTGACGGCAGAAGCGGCGGTTGAGCGCGTCCAATCGGATAATCGCGCGCGGATGCTGCGCCAAACCGACCCCTATTTGCGCGAACGCCTGCATGACCTCGACGAATTGGCTAACCGCTTGCTTCATCGGTTGCTCGGTCGCGACATGATTGATGGTCGGGTTCAACTCCCTGACAACGCGATTCTGATTGCCCGCTCTATGGGACCCGCAGCATTACTCGATTATGATCGCTCTAAACTGCGCGGTCTGGTGCTGGAAGAAGGCGGACCGACAAGCCATATCGCTATCGTTGCGCGGGCTCTGGGCATTCCGGCGGTCGGAACGATTGAAAACATCACTGGTTCGGTTGAACAAGGCGATGCCATCATTGTAGATGGCGGCGCTGGCCAAGTTCATGTTCGCCCGCAAGGCGATGTCGAAGACGCGTTCAAGGAAAAGGCCAAGCTACGGGCCCGTCGACAGGAACAATATCGCAAACTCCGAGATGTGCCGTCCCACACCAAAGATGGCGTTCCCATTGCGCTTAATCTGAATGCCGGCCTGTTGATCGACTTGCCGCATATGGACGAAACAGGTGCCCAAGGCATCGGACTTTTCCGGACCGAACTGCAATTCATGATCTCGGCACGGATGCCAACGACAACCGAACAAATGGCGCTTTATCGCACGGTATTTGATGCAACGCGCGGCAGGCCAGTGACTTTCCGCACGCTGGATATCGGCGGCGACAAGATTTTGCCATATCTCCGGACCGCTGAAGAAGAAAATCCGGCTTTAGGCTGGCGGGCAATCCGGATCGGTTTGGACCGCCCAGGCCTGTTGCGCGCGCAACTGCGGGCTATGCTAAAAGCGGCATCCGGACAGCATTTACGGGTTATGTTTCCGATGGTGGCCGTTGTCGATGAATTCGATCGCGCCAAGGCGCTCGTTCAGCGCGAAATGGACCATCTGGAGCGCTATGGCTATAAATTGCCGACGAGTATCAAGCTGGGTGTCATGGTTGAAGTGCCCTCGCTGTTGTTCGAGATCGACGAAATTGCCCAGCGGGCGGATTTTCTCTCGGTCGGGTCCAATGATCTGATGCAATTCCTGTTCGCGGCCGATCGTGAAAATCCGTTGATGACGGCCCGCTTCGACACCTTGAGCCCATCCTGTTTGCGCGCGCTGCGTTTGGTGGCGCAAGCAGGTAAAAAGGCAGGAATTCCTGTAACGCTATGTGGTGAGCTTGCCAGCATTCCATTAGAAGCCATGGTTCTCGTTGGCTTGGGCTATCGCTCGCTTTCCATGTCCCCAGCTTCCATAGGGCCGGTCAAGGCAATGCTCCTCAATCTCAATGCAGCTGCGATTGAAGCCCATATGGAGCGATTGCTCGCCGACGCGAATGGCGTGTTGACCTTAAGACCGGACATTGAGGCGTTCGCTCGCGATCATGGTGTGCCGGTCTAGCGACGGACCACACGCCTCCGCTCGCTTTTCGGCCCCTCCTGCATTATCTGGCTCCTCATGCACTTTGATTCCCGCAAACTTGACGCCATTCTCGCGCGCCACGCCGTCGTCTCCGACCGTTTAAACAGCGGCCCGGATGCGGAGACCTTTGTCGCTTTGTCGCGGGAACTCTCCGATCTTGATCCGGTGGTTGGGGCCATCCTAACGGTCAGGGATATCGAAAAAGACATTGCAGGGCTTGATGAGCTGATCGCTGACGCCACAACCGACTCGGAGATGCGCGGATTGGCCGAAGACGAGCGCCGCGAAGCGCTGACCCGCCAATCAGAAGCCGAGCACACCCTCAGGCTGATGCTGCTGCCCAAAGATGCCGCCGATGAGCGCGGTGCCATTCTGGAAGTGCGCGCAGGCACCGGCGGTGATGAGGCTGCACTATTCGCGGGCGATCTGTTCCGCATGTATCAGCGTTATGCCGAAGGCCGCCGCTGGACGGTGGAAGTGCTCTCCGCATCTGAAGGTACCATGGGCGGGTATAAGGAAATTATCGCCGAACTGAACGGTGTTGGCGTGTTCGGTCGGCTAAAGTTTGAAAGTGGCGTACACCGCGTTCAACGCGTGCCGGATACAGAAACCCAAGGCCGCATCCATACGTCGGCCGCAACCGTCGCCGTATTACCCATTGCCGAACCTCTCGATCTGACGATTGATGATAAAGACCTCGTGATCGAGACGATGCGCGCCCAAGGGGCGGGCGGTCAGCACGTCAACAAGACCGAAAGCGCGATTCGGATGACGCATACGCCGTCCGGTATTGTGGTGATGATGCAGGATGAGCGCTCCCAACATCGCAACCGCGCCAAGGCGATGGATGTGCTGCGGACAAGGCTGTTTGATATGCAGCGCCGTAAACAAGCCGATGCGGAGGCCGAAAACCGCCGTGGACAGGTAGGCTCAGGCGACCGGTCCGAGCGAATCCGAACCTATAATTTTCCCCAAGGGCGGCTGACCGATCACCGGATCAACCTGACCCTCTATAAATTACCCGAAATTATCACCGGCCTCGCGCTTGATGAGGTGATTGATCCGTTGATCGCCGAACATCAGGCCGAATTGCTGGGAGCCGAGGACCGCGCATGAGTGCTATTTCTGATCAAATGACGCGTATCGAAGCGTTAAAACATCTCGGCGAAGTGTTCCGTACCATCGGCATCGAGACCGCCCAGCGGGACGCCCGCCTCTTGATGCTGGATGCGGCCGGCATCGTGCACGCCGATTTGATTCGCAGTCCGCGCGAGGCGATTGGTGCGGAGGCCGCACAAAAATTGGCTTCCCATGTAGAGAAGCGCCTCACCCGCGTGCCGGTGGCGCGTATTCTCGGCGAATGGGAATTCTGGAGCCTGCCCTTCACCTTGGTGGCCGAAACCCTCGTGCCGCGCCCTGACAGCGAAACCGTGGTCGCCGCGGCCCTTATCGCCTTAAAAGACCGGCGTCATGCCAGCGAAGGCTTGCGCATTCTGGATCTCGGCACCGGATCGGGCTGTTTGCTCGTTTCCTTGCTGCATGAATTGCCAGGAGCCACGGGCGTAGGCGTCGACATCGCAGCGGGTGCGGTCGAGACGGCCCGCCTTAATGCCGAGCGCAACCATGTCGGGGACCGCGCCGAGTTTCATCAGGCCAATTGGGCCGAGGCCCTAACGGGGCCGTTTGATCTGATTGTGTCGAACCCTCCCTACATTGCTGACCCGATTATCGACACGCTTGAGGTGGAAGTGCGCGTGCACGACCCAAGGCTCGCTTTATCGGGTGGTCATGATGGGTTGGATGCGTATCGGGCGATTGCAGAAGCAATCCCCGCTTTGCTCGCTCCGGGTGGTGTTGTGGCACTCGAAATCGGCTCGGATCAGTCGGAATCGGTTCCAAAAATCTTTTCTGGGCTGGGTTATACCCTTGAAGGCCCGTTTGCAGATTTTGGTGCAAGGCCACGCGCCATCGTTTTACGCCGTCCGTAAGAGTGGATGTGAAGAGTACAAAAAATGCATTTGCAGGCAACGCCTCAGCAGTGTACATAGATGGCGTGGATCGTTGGCCGTGAGGCTGGCCGGGCAAATATGCGCCGAGCGAACGATCCTACGGCCCACCTCGTCGTTACAGTAAACCAGTTGCTGCTGTTGTTTGGCCCTTGGGCCGCTTTGCATGCAACCGGAAGCCGAGTTGCACCGGCCCATGAACCCCTAAAGGTCCAAAAAATTACACACCATGAATGATTATAGACAAGATGGACGTTCGATGAGACCTAATCATCAGAACAAGCGCATGCGTGGTCGCAACCGGGGAAGCAGTGGCGGCGGCGGTGGTGGTGGCAAAGGTCCCAATCCTCTTACGCGTTCTTACGAATCAAACGGTCCCGATGTGAAAGTGCGCGGCACTGCGCAAAGCATTGCCGAGAAATACGTGCAGCTTGGTCGTGACGCTCAGGCAACGGGCGACTATGTCGCGGCTGAGAGTTTCTTCCAGCATGCTGAGCATTATTTCCGGCTGATCGCGGCCGCTCAGGAACAATTCCGAATTGCCAATCCGGGCTTCCGTGGCTTTGATCAGCCCGAAGGCGATGAGGATGAGGGCGAAGGCGAAACACCTTTCGGCCAAGGCCAGGTCCAGTCCGAGAACCGGAATTTCAACCCCGCCTCCGGTGAAGGCGAAGAAGAGCAACCGCAAGGCGACTACCAGCCGCGCGATCAGGCTTATCAGCCCCGCGAGCAGCGCGACCAACGGGGTCCGCGTCCACCGCGTGACAACCGCAACTTCCAGCCGCGTGAGCCCCGCGAGTATCAACCGCGTGACCAGCAGCCTCGCGAACAGGCTTCGGGCGGACCAGATGCGCAGCCCCGCGAACAGCGGGAATTCCCACCGCGCGAGCCGCGTCCGCCAAGAGAGCATCAAACAAGAGAGCATCAGCCAAGGGAACACCAGCCCCGCGAGCCTCGCGAGTTTCAACCGCGTGACCAGCAGCCGCGTGAACCGCGTCCGCCGCGCGAGGGGGGCCGGTTTGACCGTGACAATCGCGAGCAGCGTTTCCAGCGTCCCGCTCCTATGCCGCTTGAGGCCGAGCAGCCCGGCTTGCCATCCTTCATCACAGCGCCCGTCCGGACGCCTGTTGTGACGGAAGCTCCCGTTGAGCCCGTGATGGTTCAGCCTTCGCTCCCCATCGATGTTCCGGGTGCCGAGCCCGTCGTAGCGCGCCGCCGTGGCCGCCCGCCGAAGGTGCAGCCAGCCAGCGATGTATCGGGCGCAGAATAATCGCTCGTATTCATACCGATATGAAAAGGGGGTCTTTGGGCCCCCTTTTTTTTCGTAAAAAATTTTCACCCCTTCCGCTCAAGCCATCGCGTTCCTATCTCATAGAGGAAGGGTTGCCTCGCTATGGGGGACCCGGTCGAGGAGCGACTATCCGAGCCAAGCATAAGGGCGGTTAGGGCGCGGCCACAGGGAGAATACAGATGGATTTTGAAAAATATACCGACAGAGCCAAAGGCTTCGTTCAATCGGCACAGATGCTCGCAACCCGCGAGGGACATCCGCAATTGATGCCGGAGCACCTGTTAAAGGTTCTGCTCGATGACAATGAAGGCCTCGCTGCCGGTTTGATCGGGCGAGCAGGCGGCAATGCCAAGCAGGCTTTGGTGCTGGTCGAAGAGGCATTAGCCAAGCAAGCTAAAGTGTCGGGCGCAGCTTCCCAGCCCCAGCCGAGCCGTGATCTGGTCCGTCTGTTCGATACAGCGCAGAAAATTGCGGTCAAAGCGGGCGATTCCTATGTCACCGTTGAACGCATGCTGCTGGCGCTGGCAACCGAGAAGGATATGGAAGCAGGCAAACTGCTCGCAAAAGCGGGCGTAACGCCGCAAGCGCTTAACAGCGCGATCAATGATCTTCGCAAAGGCCGCACCGCCGATAATGCCACAGCAGAAAATGCTTATGAGGCGTTGAAAAAATATACCCGCGATCTGACCCAAGCCGCCCGTGATGGCAAGCTGGACCCTGTCATCGGTCGTGACGAGGAAATCCGCCGCGCCATCCAAGTTCTCTCGCGCCGCACCAAGAACAACCCTGTTCTCATCGGCGAGCCGGGCGTGGGCAAAACCGCGATTGCGGAAGGCTTGGCGCTGCGCATCGTCAATGGCGATGTGCCCGAAAGCCTATCCGACAAAAAGCTCCTCTCGCTCGATATGGGCTCGCTGATTGCGGGCGCTAAATATCGCGGCGAGTTCGAGGAGCGGCTTAAATCCGTCCTCTCCGAGGTCACCTCGGCAGAAGGCGGCATTATTCTTTTCATCGACGAAATGCACACGCTGGTAGGCGCTGGCAAAGGCGAAGGCGCGATGGATGCGTCTAACTTGTTAAAACCCGCTCTGGCGCGTGGCGAATTGCACTGCGTCGGCGCGACGACGCTGGATGAATACCGCAAACATGTCGAAAAGGACGCAGCACTCGCCCGCCGATTCCAGCCTATTTTCGTGAGCGAACCCACCGTTGAAGATACGGTGTCGATCCTGCGCGGCTTGAAGGAGAAATATGAACTCCATCACGGTGTGCGGATTACGGATGCGGCCATCGTCGCCGCAGCCACGCTTTCAAACCGTTACATCACGGACCGCTTCTTGCCGGATAAAGCCATCGACCTTGTCGATGAGGCGTCCGCGCGGCTTCGTATGCAGGTCGATTCGAAGCCCGAAGAACTCGACGAGCTTGATCGCCGCATTGTGCAGCTTCGCATCGAGCAGGAAGCCTTGAAAAAGGAAACGGATCCGGGCTCCAAAGACCGGCTCGGCAAGATCGAGGTTGAGCTGGCAGGATTGGAGGAAAAATCCGCCTCGCTCACGCAACGCTGGAAAGCCGAGAAGGACAAGTTGGGCGCCGCCCAGAAGATCAAGGAACAGCTCGAACAGGCCCGCACCGATCTCGCCAATGCGCAGCGCAAGGGCGAATATCAAAAAGCCGGTGAGCTCGCTTACGGACTAATCCCCGATCTTGAGAAAAAACTGGCCGCCAATGAGGGGGCGGATGCCTCCGGCGCAATGGTCGCCGAAGCCGTGACCGCCAACGACGTGGCGCAAGTCGTCTCGCGCTGGACCGGCGTGCCGGTTGATCGCATGTTGGAGGGTGAAAAAGACAAGCTCCTGAAAATGGAGCAGGAAATCGGCAAACGCGTTGTCGGCCAAGAAGAAGCCGTGATCGCCGTTTCCACTGCCATCCGTCGCGCGCGCGCAGGTTTACAAGATCCACATCGGCCGATCGGTTCCTTCATGTTTTTGGGGCCAACCGGCGTCGGCAAGACAGAGCTCACCAAGGCGCTGGCCTCCTATATGTTCGACGACGACACCGCGATGGTCCGCATCGACATGTCCGAATATATGGAAAAGCACTCGGTTGCCCGGCTGATCGGGGCTCCTCCCGGCTATGTCGGCTATGAGGAAGGCGGGGCTCTGACCGAAGCCGTAAGGCGCAGGCCCTATCAGGTGATCCTGTTCGACGAGATTGAGAAAGCGCATCCGGACGTGTTCAACGTGCTGTTGCAGGTGCTTGACGATGGCCGTCTCACCGACGGACAAGGCCGCGCGGTCGATTTCCGCAACACGCTGATCATCATGACGTCGAATCTCGGCGCGGAATTCCTCGTGCATCAGGCCGAGGGCGAGGATTCGGATGAAGTCCGCGATGAGGTGATGGGCGTGGTGAGAAGCCATTTCCGGCCGGAATTTCTCAACCGTGTGGACGAGATCATCCTGTTCCACAGGCTGAAGCGCGATCAGATGGGTGCCATCGTCGACATTCAGATGAAGCGGCTCGACCAGCTTTTGGCGGATCGCAAAATCGTGATCGCGGTGGAGCCGGATGCCCGTGAATGGCTGGCCGAGAAGGGCTATGATCCTGCCTATGGCGCACGTCCTTTAAAGCGCGTGATCCAAAAAAATGTGCAGGATGCTTTGGCTGAACTCATCCTCTCCGGCGCGGTGAAAGATGGTGATCATGTCCCAATTAAAGCAGGCCCCTTCGGCCTGCTGATCGGCGAACACGCGGTTAGCGTGGAGCGGCCACCACGGGGTGTTAAATTGAACTGACACCGCGAAGTCTTTTTCCGTCCTTGCGAGCGAACGCGAAGCAATCCAGCTAGTCAATCTTAGGAAAGTGCAACGGTTCGTTGTCGCTTTTCCATGAAACATCAGCTGGATTGCTTCGCGTTCGTTCGCAAGGACGGATGCCTAAAGCCGCAGCCTACCTTCCATAATCTCGCGGCGCGTATCCGGATCAAGCACCCGATAATGGCCTGAGGCATGGTCGAGCCACAACACGGTCTCATCTGAATCCGACGGCTCAATGCCCTCACGCACAAGGTCAATCTTGCGTAGTTTGAACGTGCCCGTCATATCCATTTCGCGGCGAATACGCAGGAAAACAGGCCGCGCATGATGCGGCAGATTGCGGGCCAGATGCTCGGCCAACGCTTTGAGATCCAAAAACTCCTCATCGGATGGCAAAATGGCAGCCATCCCCGCTTTCCCATCTTGGCCCGGCAGGGCAACGCCATAGACGGCGCAAGCCACTACGCCTGAATGCACATTGATCGTCTCGGCCACCTCGGAGGTTGCAACATTCTCCCCCTTCCAGCGGAATGTGTCGCCGATCCGGTCGACAAAATAGAAATAGCCTTGCTCGTCCCGCGTCACGAGATCGCCGGAACGGAACCAAGCATCGCCTTTGCGAAACGCATCACGCAGGATTTTGGCCTCATCCGCCTTTTTATCGGCATAACCCTCGAAGCGATTAGCCGGCGCCATCGGATCATCAATAATCTCGCCGATGATTTCGCCGACTTCACCCGGTCCGCACGGGATGCAGTGGCCGTTAGAATCCCGCATCGGCCGCTCATTTTCGACATCAAAGCGCACGACTTTGACGACAAAGCGCTTCTCGGCCCATTTCGGAATGCGCCCGATGGCACCGGGGCGGGAATCGAAATTAAACAGCGCAATATTGCCTTCGGTCGCCCCATAAAATTCGCGAATATGACGAATACCGAAGCGCGCCGAAAACGCCCGCCAAATATCGGGGCGTAAGCCATTGCCGCAAATCAGGCGGATCGAATGCGCCTGATCCAGCGGGCTTGGCGGCGCACTCAACAGATAGCGGCAGAGCTCCCCAATGTAGAAAAACAGCGTGCAGCCGTGCTTAACGATATCGGGCCAGAATTCACGCGCCGAAAATTTCTCGCGGATGACGACACTGCCGCCTTGCACGAGCACGCCCAGCGTCGAGAGAATGCCGCCATTGGAATGATACATCGGCAGGCAATCATAAAGCCGGTCGCCCTCTTTGACCTCCATCACCGCTGAAAAGCCAAGCGCCATTGCGCTAACGCGGTAATGGTTGATATTGGCCGCCTTTGGCAGTCCCGTTGTTCCCGAGGTGTAAATATAAAGGCATTTATCATCGAGGGTGAGGGTGACGCGCTCCTCAGCTGTCAGCGCATCGGCGGAATACTGCATCACCGCTTCATCGGCACGCGGGGCGGACATCTCGGAAGCACCATGGACAAAAAGCTCGGGCGGGTTTTCCAAAAACGGCAAAGCACTTTGGTAAGCCTCCAATAATTCAGCGGCAATGATTGCGATTTTCGGCTTCACAATCGCAATCGAATGGGCGAGCGCTTGGCCGGTCTGGCTCGTGTTCAGCAACGCGGTTGCGCCGCCCGAACGCGCCACACCCATCCAAATGGCGAGATATTCCGGCCGATTGGGCATTAAAAGCGCAACAGTTTCGTTCCGGCCAATGCCTTCCGCACACGAAAACCGCGCATAGCGATTGGCGCGTCCATTATAGTCGCCATAGGTGAAGGTCTCATGCTCCGAGATCAGCGCGACGCGGTCGGGATGACGGTTAGCCACCTCTTCCATCCGCTCGCACATTGTGCGGTTAGGCGTGGCTTTGATTGGCTTGACGCGATTAAGCGTGCGCAGTGCGCCCCGCAAATAGGCGAGTTCGCTGGTGACGCGTTCGAGCAAACCCATGCGCTTCCCCTTATTTTAAAGTATCAGTCTCGTCTGAGCGAGAGCGGATTATCCAGCATGGCCGAGCGGTCGGGCGTGTCAATCCCCGGACGGCCGAGAAAGGCGTTCCAGAGCCCCTCAACAAAGCGCTCATCAAGGTCTTTGGTGATGAAAACCATCCGCGTGCGGTGGTCCGCATCAGGCCAGGCGGCTAGCGCGACGGGGGGATGAAAAACATGCTGGACGCCATGCAGAATAATCGGCTTGTCGGGCGTCTCAGCCAGTTTGATAATGCCCTTTATCCGCAGCAATTTCTCGCCATGGGCCGAGCGCAGCAAGGATAAAAACATCTCGAAGGCGGAAGATGGAATAGCGTCATCGGTCGTCAGGCAAAACGCACGGATATGCGCATCATGCCGGTTCACATCATGCGCGTGCTGGCCTTCAGGGCCATCATGGTGATGGTGATCATGACCATGCCCGTGGTGGTGGTGATGATCCTGATAGGCTTCCGCATGCAACCAGGCTGCGACATCGGGTGTCTTGTTCGCAAGATCAAAAGGGCCAGTGCCAATGAGCGCCTCTGCGGAGGCCTCGCCCTTCGTCGCATCCAGAAGCGGTGCCGCCGGATTAAGCGCCTGTAAGCGCGCCCGTAGCAACGCTGTATCCGCCACCAAATCGGCTTTCGTCAGCACGATCCGATCTGCAATTGCGGCCTGTTTAACGGCTTCCATATGGTTATCAAGCGTTGCCGAACCATTGACCGCATCAACCAAGGTCACCACCCCATCCAGCGCATAGCGAGCGGCAAGGTAGGGATGCGCCAGAAGCGATTGCAAAATGGGTGCGGGATCCGCCAACCCCGTCGTCTCGATCACGATACGCTTGAATTCCGATAGTTTACCGGTATCGCGCTTCTTCATCAGATCATCGAGCGTATCAACAAGATCGCCCCGAATAGTGCAGCACAGACAGCCCGACGCCATCAAAATCATGCCGTCATCGCGTGTCTCGATGAAGAGATGATCGAGCCCAATTTCTCCAAACTCGTTCACGATAACGATAGAATCAGAAAGCGCCGGATCTTTCAAAAGCCGATTGAGCAAAGTCGTTTTGCCCGCGCCCAGAAAGCCGGTGATGATGGTGACCGGAACGGAAGGAATGAGCCTCGATGCCGTCATATCGTCCGTCTCCGTTCGACAAACGCATTGGCGATAATGGCAAAAATCACAATCGCTCCGCCCACATATTGGATAGGGGCCAAACGCTCGCCAAGCACCAAGGCGGAGGTAATGGCGGCAACCACCGGTTCAAGGCAGAAGGCCAAACCCGCCACCGATGCTGAAATGCGCGCCAACGCCAAAACCTGACACCCGAAGCCAAACACAAACCCGCCAATGGTCAGCCAAATCGGAATCAGAGCCACGATTTGCGTATCCAGCGTCATCACCGCTCCGGTGAAATAGAGCGTTACCAGCGCACTCGGCAAAACGATCAATTGCGTGATGACAACCTTAGCCGCCGTTCCCGTTTGGCGGCATCGTGTGCCCGAGAAAAACTGTAAGGCAGCCGAAACACTGGCACCCGCCGCCAGCAACAAACCGCGCGGATCAAGCCCCGCATCGGTCGAGCCTAGGACGAGAACAACGCCTATAAAAGCTAAAACGACAATGCCCATCATCGCAATCGTCAAAGGCTTCTTGTCCACCAACGGACTCAACAGAACGATCAGGATCGGGAAAGTGTAAAAAATGACCGCCGCAATTGTTATCGGGATAAACGCAACAGACGATAAATAGCAGATTGATACGCCTGTGCTGCCAATGCCAAGGCCAAAAAGCGGCAGGCGTTCAGCCTTCGGAACGGCAAACGAGGCCTTCGTGGCAATCCCGAAGATCAACCCAATCGCGATCATCACAAGAACGCGCTCGGCCACGATCATCGGCCCGCCGACACCGAGGCCAGAGGCAATTTTGGCGAAGGTAATGTTGAAGCCATAAAAAAATGCACCAGAAAGCGCGAGCGTAAGCCCTGCTCCGCTGCGTGAAACCCGCTCCATCCCGGCCCATCCTCACCTTAAACTTACTGACGTCTTTCCCCCTTCTATCCTGCGCCATGGCGTGACGAAAGCGGCAAACAGGGCTAAGGGACAAAGAAAGGAAGCAAACAATGACACTCTATTGGGTCTTGGCCACCATCATTGGAGCCGCCGGACTAACCACCCGCAATGCGATGCAACGCAATTTGACGAAAGTGATTGGCACCGTGGGTGCCACACAGGTCCGCTTTCTTTATGGCCTGCCCTTCTCTGTCCTCTTCCTCGGGATCAGCGCGTGGATCACCGGCCATGCTGTGCCTGTTCTTAACGGCACCATGCTCGCCTTTTCGCTGAGCGGGGCTGTTACCCAAATCATCGCAACGGCTTTGATGCTGCTGGCCATGAAGGAACGTTCCTTTGCGGTTACGACCGCTTACACGAAAACTGAACCCGTTCAGGTTGCGATTTTCAGTGTTGTGGTTTTGGGCGATAAGATCGGCGTGCTGGCCGGTTTAGCTATAATTACCGCAACCATCGGCGTGATCTTGATGGCAGTTAAGCCCGGCGATAGCTGGACGAAAAGCGGATTAAGACCGGTCGCCTACGGCATTATCTCCGGCACCTTTTTCGCGCTGTCTGCCGTTTCCTATCGGGGCGGCATTCTGGCACTCAATGACACACCCTTTTTACTGGCCGCCAGCACCACGCTTGTTACAGCACTCAGCATGCAAACGGCGATCTTGCTTGCCTATATGGCGCTTTTTAACCGATCGGCGCTAATGGGCAGCCTCACCGTCTGGCGGGCATCGCTTTTAGCAGGGTTTGTTGGGGCTTTTGCCTCGCAAGCGTGGTTTATCGGCTTTTCGCTGACCTCTGCCGCCAATATTCGAACGCTGGGCTTGGTGGAAATGATTTTTGCACAAATCATCACGCGACGGGTGCTTAAAGAACAAACCGCAGGTCGCGAATGGATCGGAATGGCACTTATTTTAGCCGGTGTCGCGGCCCTGCTCGCCTCGGCTAACCCGCCCGCGCACTAATCGCCAAGGCATGCACGCGCTCGGCCAACTCTTGGGCCAAAACGGCATTAA
The DNA here is from genome assembly GCA_903900975.1 of uncultured Hyphomicrobiales bacterium. Classification (GTDB taxonomy): domain Bacteria; phylum Pseudomonadota; class Alphaproteobacteria; order Rhizobiales; family Beijerinckiaceae; genus CAIUPE01. Next base: position 24,465 of record CAIUPE010000050.1, read on the forward strand.
TCGCGCGATGCATATCGACTCTGCTTTTCCCAACAAAAGCAGGGCTCGCAATGGTCACAGTAAAATGCGTCTCGCCACCTTCGCGTGAACCGCTATGGCCAGCGTGATGATGCGAATCATCGGCAACCGACAAAAAAGACGGGGAAAATGCCGCGGTGAGTTTGGCTTCTATTCTCTCGCGCATAGTCATTTTTCCATCTCCGATTGCAATGTTTTGACTTAATCTCGCATCAAGTGGAAGGCAAGGCTTGCCCCAACCACCTCTCGCCGACTATGACAGCAGCCATGAACCCTACGTCTAAACTTTTCGACAAGATTCGGATCGGCCCGCGTAAGCGCCGCATCGCGGAAGCCGCGACGCCACCACGCTGCGACCGGCCCGGTTGTGAAGCACCTGCGCCCCATCGGGCACCGCGCGGACGCGACGCCGAAGGCAAATTCTGGAATTTCTGCATGGATCATGTGCGGGAATATAACCAGTCGTATAATTATTTTGCCGGCATGACGGATAACGCGATCTCGTCCTATCAAAAGGATGCGATGATCGGGCACCGTCCCACGTGGAAGCTCGGCGAGAACGCCGCCAGCGGCAAGCGTAGCCCGCGTACCAAAGCACCACCAACCGATGAGGCCTATGTCGATCCGTTCGATTTATTTGCGGCCAGCGGCCAAAAGCGGCCTGGTCCCAAAGCGGAGCCAGCTAAACCCAAATTTGGTCCTATCGCACTTAAAGCCTTCGAGACACTATCGCTTGAGACTTCGGCTGATTCAGTCACCATCCGTTTGCGTTACAAGGAGCTGGTCAAACAGTTCCATCCGGACGCGAATGGCGGCGATCGGTCGCTGGAAGATCGGTTACGCGAAATTATTAATGCGTATAATACGTTGAAAGCGGCGGGCTTGGCCTGATAGAGTGGCTTCGTCTTCCTATGTTTGGATTATCCCTGCACCCGCGGATGATGGGTTACGGTCATCCGGCGACGGCCTAAAGCCGCCGCACTTTGATATGAGGTATGTTAAGTGACTGCCACCCATACGGTTCCCGCTATGCCCGATATTACCGTGTCGGCCCGCGACATGTTCGGCATCGACAGTGATATGATGGTTCCCGCCTATTCGGTAGCCGACGCCCATGTCCCTGATCTTGATCCCGATTATCTGTTTGATCGCCAGAACACGCTCGCCATTCTCGCAGGATTTGCCAGAAACCGCCGCGTCATGGTCAGCGGTTATCATGGCACCGGCAAATCAACCCATATCGAGCAAATTGCCGCTCGGCTGAAATGGCCGTGTATCCGCATCAACCTGGACAGCCACGTCTCTCGTATCGATCTCGTCGGCAAAGACGCGATTGTGTTGAAAGACGGCAAGCAGATTACCGAATTCCAGGATGGCATCCTTCCTTGGGCGCTGCAGAACAATATCGCGCTTGTGTTCGACGAATATGATGCGGGTCGCCCGGACGTGATGTTCGTGATCCAGCGCGTATTGGAACTTTCCGGCAAGCTCACTTTGCTTGATCAGAAGCGCGTTATCCGCCCGCACCCTGCCTTCCGACTGTTTGCCACCGCCAACACGGTTGGTCTGGGTGACACCTCAGGCCTTTACCATGGCACGCAGCAGATCAATCAAGGCCAGATGGACCGTTGGTCGATTGTCACCACGCTGAATTATCTGCCGCATGACAAGGAAGTCGATATCGTGCTGGCTAAATCCAAGCACTATACGGGCAAAGAAGGGCGCGACATCGTCAACCGGATGGTGCGCCTTGCTGATCTCACCCGTTCGGCCTTCATCAATGGCGATCTATCGACCGTGATGAGCCCACGCACCGTGATTACCTGGGCGGAGAATGCGGATATTTTCAAAGATATCGGCATGGCCTTCCGCCTGACCTTCTTGAACAAATGCGACGAGCTGGAGCGGCCATTGGTCGCCGAGTTCTATCAGCGTTCGTTCGGCGAGGAATTGCCGGAAAGCGCGCTGAATGTCGCATTGAGCTGAAAGCCATAGGGCAAGAAAATTGAACACGTGCCGACCATTGCCTATTTTTATGGCATCGCCATTCAGATGTTCTGGCAAGATCACGCACCGCCGCATTTCCATGCCCTTTATGGCGAAGACGAAGTTCTTATTTCGATTAGGACTCTTGAAGTTCTGGAAGGCAGAATGCCCAAACGGGCCTTGGCTTTGGTTCTTGAATAGGCTCAAGAGCACCGGAACGAATTATTAGAGGATTGGAATTTATGCGCGACCAATCAGCACCCGAAGAAAATCGAACCTTTGCGCTAGGCGAGCTTCCCATGTCGCGCGCGCCATGGCGGGTTGCGGCTGTCGAAGCGCATGAAGGCTTTGTTCTGGCCGTTCGGTTTTTAGATGGCGTTGAAGGTACCGTTGACCTCTCAGCCCTCGTCTCGTCCCCTTCGGCAGGCGTCTTTGCCGACCTTCGCGATGAAACGATTTTTGCAGCGGCACGCGTCGAGAGTGGCGTTGTTACTTGGCCGAATGGCCTCGATTTAGCCCCCGATGCGATGTACCGCGCGATTGGTAAAACCGGAACATTCCAACCAAATCCGGAAATTGCCGCATGACCACCTCCAACCGCAAACCGGCCCAAGCGAAAGAAGCCCCAACCGAGCCGTTCAAGCGGGCGGTGGGCGGGGCTATGCGGGCTATTGCAGGTAAAGCGGAACTCGATATCTCATTTGCTAATGATCGTCCGGCGCTCTTAGGCGATAAAGCCCGTCTGCCCGAACCTCCCCGCAAGATGACGGCTGCGGACGCCGCCATTGTGCGTGGCCATGCCGATTCCATGGCGCTCAGGCTTTCCTGCCATGATGCGAACGTGCATCGTCGCATGTTGCCAGAAGGGCAAACGGCGCGTGCGGTTTATGATGCGGTTGAACAATCGCGCGTTGAATCCATCGGTTCGCGTCGCATGGATGGTGTCGCCTCCAACATCTCGGCGATGCTGGAAGACAAGTTTCATCGCGGCAATTTTCAAGATGTTCGCGACGTCGCCGACGCTCCAATTGAAGATGCGATCGCCATGATTGTGCGCGAGCGGCTCACAGGTATGGCGCCGCCACCCTCGGCCCGTGCCGTGGTCGATTTATGGCGTCCCCATATTGAAGAAAAGGCCGGTGTGACGCTCGATACGCTGACGGGGCAAATCGGCGATCAGCGTGCCTTTTCCCGCGTTGTTCGCGATCTCCTCGTCAAGCTCGAAATGGCCGAGCAGGCTGAAGGTGAGCCCGAAGCTGACGAGAGCGAAAACCAGGACGAGCAGCAAAGCGAGAGCGAAGAGCAAAATCAGGGCGAAGCCGAAGAACAGGCCTCAACTGAAAAAGCCGAGGCTTCAAGCGCCGAGGATTCATCCGACGACATCGAAGACGGCACAGCAGAATCGGAAGACGGCCCCACCGGCGAAATGCCGGAAGAGCAGGAGGGCATGGATTCAGACGATTCTTCTGAATCAAGCCGTCCGCCGCAATCATCCGGGCGCGAAAGCCGCGTTACCGATTATATGCCCTTCACCACGAAATTCGACGAGACGATTTCGGCCGAAGATCTGTGCGATGCGGAAGAGCTTACGCGCCTACGCGCCTATCTCGACAAGCAGATCAGCCATCTGCAAGGCGTGGTCGCACGCCTCGCAAACCGTCTGCAGCGCCGCCTGATGGCGCAGCAGAACCGCGCATGGGAATTTGATCTCGAAGAGGGTACGCTCGACCCTGCGCGTCTTCCCCGCATCGTGATTGACGCGCAGCAGCCACTTTCCTTCAAACGCGAGAAGGATACGAATTTCCGCGATACGGTTGTCACGCTGGTAATCGATAATTCCGGCTCGATGCGCGGCAGGCCAATCTCGGTTGCAGCCACTTGCGCCGATATTTTGGCCCGCACGCTGGAGCGTTGCGGCGTCAAGACCGAAATTTTGGGCTTCACCACGCGTGCGTGGAAAGGTGGCCAGTCCCGCGAGCTTTGGTTGCAATCGGGTAAGCCACCAATGCCCGGGCGTTTGAACGATCTGCGCCACATCATCTATAAATCAGCCGATTCGCCGTGGCGTCGGGCCCGCAAAAATTTGGGCCTGATGATGCGCGAGGGCTTACTGAAAGAAAATATCGACGGCGAGGCCCTCGATTGGGCGCATAAGCGTCTGCTCGCCCGCCCCGAGCAGCGCAAGATTTTGATGATGATTTCGGATGGCGCGCCCGTCGATGATTCAACCCTATCGGTTAATCCGGGTAATTATCTTGAAAAGCATCTCCGCTTCATCATTGAAGAGATCGAGACACGCTCGCCCGTCGAGCTAATCGCCATCGGCATCGGCCATGACGTGACGCGCTATTACAAGCGCGCGGTGACGATTGTGGATGCCGAGGAATTAGGCGGCGCCATGACCGAAAAGCTCGCCGAGCTATTTGAAGAAAACGCACCAACACGCGGGCGCGGCAAGAAGGCAGCGTGAAGATTTATTTGCCGCCTTTTGACAATGTAAAATTATAAAGACTTAAACGGCGGCTTTCTCAGCCCGTTCCATCGGCATAATAGCGCTCATAAGCGCGCCATATGGGATCAGCGCCAGAAGGGCCACCAGCATCTTCACTGCAAAATCGAAGATTGCGAGGCTCTGCCAAAGCGGCAAGGTCACCCCGAACACGGGGACTGGGACCGACATATCCTCAATGCCCGCAAAGGCCAGCGAGAAGAACAGTGCGGTATCGAGTGCCGAACCCACTACGCTGCCCGCTAGCGGGGCATGCCACCAGCTTTGCCGGCGCAAGCGATTAAACACGGTAATGTCGAGAAGCTGGCCGACAAGGAAGGCCGTTCCGGATGCCAGTGCGATCCGCGGCGTAGCCAGCCAGACCGATAACCTAACAGCGATGATGAAGCCAACAATGACCAATTGGCGGGCAATTGAAGCCCCATAACGTCGATTGGTCAGATCGGTCACCAAAAACGCGACCGGATAGGAAAACGCTCCCCAAGTGAGATAATCACCCAGACCGAACGGCTCAAATGGATATCGGACGAGAACATTGGAGGCCACGACGACCAACGTCATGGCCAAAACCGGCACGACAAGCCGGCGAAACGACAAATTCAACATGATAGGCTTCCTTTAGCTTACGGCAGAGCGCCGACGCCTTATCGTTTGCAACGAATGGCTGACGGCAAAGGGCCGACGCCGGTAGGCAAGCTTGGTATCAGTGAGCAGCGAGCTTCTTCTCGATGTCGCGCTTCAAATGACGCGCATTGAGCGAGAGGTCTTCCGAAGCTGCCTTGATCAGGAACGCGTCGAGGCCACCGCGATGCTCTACGGAGCGAAGTGCATGGGCTGTCACGCGAAGGCTGACGGCACGGCCAAGCGCTTCCGACTGAAGCGTAACCTGGCACAAGTTCGGGCGGAACTTGCGCTTGGTCTTGTGGTTTGAATGGCTCACGAGCTGTCCGCTCTGAACGGCCTTGCCCGACAATTCGCAACGGCGTGCCATGGTCTTAATCCCTTATCGACTGAAGGCGTTGGATGGAGCGTCCTACAACAGGACAAGACAGCCAAAGCCACCCTTTTCATCAAGCGCCCGAAAAAACAGATTGGGGTCTATAGGGTAGAAGATTGGGAAGCGTCAAGCGAAACATCGGGAAAGTGCAGAATTTGGGTCCCAAAAGCAAAGACAATGGGAGCCAAAACCGGTAGATTGAAGACGGATCGGCTTGGCTTGCCGAAACCAATCCCCTCCGAAGTAGGACAGAAACCATCGCCATGGTAAGCTTTTTTCGCTCCAATCTGCCTTTATCGATCCTTTTATCGTTATCGACGGGCTTTTTTAGCGCAGTGTCACAGGCTGCCAGCATTCCTTCAAACGAGAGAGTAAAGTCGCTTACCATTACCTATGAGGTGTCGATCGCTCATCTTCAAATCGGCACCGCGCAATTTTCCCAAAATTTTATCGGATCTGCCTATAAACTTCATCTGTCCGCGGAATTCATTGGACTCGTTAGCGTGTTTTTCGCCCCAAGCCTTTCGGCAGACGCCGAAGGTATCGATGCGGGCAGCCATTTGCTCGCCCAGCACTATCAAATGTCGGTCAATCATCCTGATGATCCGCAGCGCGTAGATATGAGGATGGCAAGCGGAACGGTTATCCGTTCGGATCTCGATCCGCCGCTGCCCGAGCGGGCCGACCGTGTGCCGGTTCTGCCCGAACACAAAAAAGGAATTATCGATCCTTTAAGCGGGTTTCTCATTCCCTTCCCTCCGGCGACGCCACACACCACGCAACAATGCGACCATGTTCTTCCGATCTTTGACGGCGCAGGTCGGTTTGACATCACGCTTATGCCGGACACCGACCTCACCTTTAAAACAGAGGGCTACGAGGGCGCAGCCATAAGCTGTCTCGTCCGTTACACGGCCATTTCAGGCCATCGTGCGCAAAAGACCAACGTGACTTATATGGAGAACAACCGCGATATCATGGTGACGCTCGCTCCAGTGCCCGGAAAGCCCTATCTCGTACCACTGGAAATTTCGGTTGCCACGCTGATCGGAAATCTTCGCCTAACCGCCATAAAGGTCGACGGAATGGCCTCAACTGCCGCCGTTCAAGCTGGGGATTGACCGTTCGATGTTCCATTTTGGGACGATAAGATTAAAATTGCCCAATTGGTTCACTTTTTAACGATCTAAACCGCCGCCGCGATCACACCCCCAAGCACAGGCGAGAGCGGTAACGAATCATTTTTTTGCCGATTTGACCCCTTTCCGTTCGCGCTTCGAGCTAAAGATGAAGGCGGACCCTAAAATACCGGGGGTTAATCGTCATCTTTTGTTAAGGTTCGCCGTGGCGGCCAATCCTCAGCAAAAGTTAATACCGGTAATCGGGCCAGCCGCACGAACGGCGACTGAAAAGGCAAGTTATCCACAGCCCACCTATGAAACGAATCGCTCTTTTTCCGATTCGGACATGCTTCGTTCCTCGCTCGTTCGAAAGGTTAACAGCAGCCGATAAAATAGTCCCGAAATGAGAAAATAAGAGCTAATTTCGTTCCTTAAGACGAAACGAATCAGTTTCTTTCCGATTCGGGCCCGTTTCGTTCCACCCTCGTTCGAAGGTTTAACGCCCTACCTTCCTTTCGTACCATAACGGGACATAACCTGCGGCAATTTCGCACCCAAGGTGCCAAATGATCGACAGGGTTTGACTCTTGGCAGGGCAGTCGGGCAGGGTCTTACTGAATTCATCCGACGGGACACAGAATACACGGTATCATGGCACCCTTGTCCCTTTTGCCTCAGCAGCGCGCCCGCGGCGTCACCGCCATATTGGGGCCAACCAATACGGGTAAAACACATCTCGCTATCGAACGGATGCTCGGCCACCCGTCGGGCATGATTGGTCTGCCGTTGCGCCTTCTCGCTCGCGAGGTTTACGGCCGCGTCGTTGAGCGCGTTGGTGCGCCGGCTGTAGCCCTCATTACTGGGGAAGAGAAAATCAAGCCGCCAGGCGCACGATATTGGATTTGTACCGTTGAAGCGATGCCGCGCGACATCGACGTGTCCTTTATTGCGATCGACGAGGTACAATTGGCGGCTGATTTCGATCGCGGGCACGTTTTCACCGATCGAGTCCTCAATCTTCGCGGTTACGCCGAAACCATGCTCATCGGGGCCGATACGATGCGAGCGCGGATTGAAGAATTGATCCCCGGGGTCCACATCACGTCGCGGCCACGTCTATCGCAGCTTACCTTTGCGGGCGAAAAGAAAATCAGCCGCCTTCCGCGGCGCAGTGCCATTGTCGCCTTTTCAGCCGAAGAGGTTTACGCCATCGCTGAATTGATCCGTCGGCAGAGCGGTGGAGCTGCCGTCGTACTCGGCGCTCTTTCACCCCGAACCCGCAATGCGCAAGTTGACCTATTTCAATCAGGCGATGTCGATTATCTGATCGCGACCGATGCGGTCGGCATGGGGCTAAATCTTGATGTCGATCATGTTGCGTTTGCGGGCGACCGGAAATTTGATGGCGTTAAATTTCGTCGCCTTGTACCAGCGGAGTTCGGTCAGATCGCCGGCCGAGCTGGACGACACCTCCGCGATGGCACTTTTGGTACGACGGGTCGCTGTCCCGGATTTGAGCCCGAACTAGTCGAAGCGCTCGAGGCGCACCGTTTTGAACAGATTTCTATGTTGCAATGGCGCAACACTTCGCTTGATTTTTCAAATATTCCGTCGCTTTTACGCTCGCTCGATAAGACTCCTATTGAGCCCGGCCTTACCCGCGCCCCGCTCTCTGACGACCTTCGATCGTTAGAAGCAGCAGCGCGGGATAGCGAGATAAGAGACCTCGTTACTGAAAAAAGCCACGTCGAACGCCTCTGGGAAGTCTGCCAAGTACCTGATTATCGGAAGGTTTCTCCTCAAGCCCATGCCGATCTGGTTCAAACGATCTTTTCGTATCTGATGCGACGCGGGCATTTGCCGGATGACTGGTTCAAACGCCAAATTGTCGAAATTGACCGAACCGATGGCGATATCGATACGTTATCGGCGCGAATTGCGCAGGTGCGCACGTGGACTTTTGTTGCTAATCGAAATGATTGGTTACGTGATCCTTTGCATTGGCAGGAGGTTACGCGACAGGTAGAAGATTCATTGTCGGACGCTCTTCACGAGCGTTTGGCGCAACGGTTTGTGGACCGGCGCACCAGCGTGCTGATGCGTCGCCTGAGAGAGAATGCAATGCTCGAAGCGGAAATTACGGCGACAGGCGACGTCCTTGTCGAGGCTCATCCTGTTGGCCGTCTCATCGGTTTCCAATTCGTACCTGAATCAGACACTGGTTCGACCGAAGGTCGGGCCTTGCGGGCAGCCGCACTCAAGGCCCTTGCCGGCGAGTTCAGCCAGCGGGCCACGCGCGTATCGAACGCTGTCGACGAAGCCTTTGCCTTGAGCAATGACGGGTCACTACGTTTCCTGGGCGAACCCATTGCAAAACTTTATGCCGGTGAAAAGACGCTGGAGCCTCGGCTTCGCATTCTGGCAGACGAGCATCTGGATGCCCCCGCCCGTGAAATGGTGCAAAATCGGATCGATATATGGCTGAAAGCCCATGTCGAAAAATTGCTCGGACCGCTCCTGAAGCTGGAGACATCCGAAGCGCTGACCGGCATTGCGCGTGGCATTGCCTTCCAGTTAGCCGAAGATCTTGGCGTTCTCGATCGCGCCAAAGTTGCCGACGACATGAAGACGCTGGATCAAGATCAACGCTCCGCCTTGCGTGCGCTGGGTGTGCGATTTGGTGCCTATCATCTCACCGTCCCTGCGCTGTTAAAGCCAGCCCCGCGCGGTTTAGCCTGCCAGCTCTGGGCGTTGAAAGAGGGTGGCGCAGAGCTGGTCGGTCTTGATGATATCCTGCATCTTGCTTCGTCCGGCCGGACTTCCATGCCGGTTAATCCCGAAACACCAAAAGCGCTTTATCGCGCAGCAGGCTTTCGCGTATGCGGCAATCGGGCCGTTCGGGTTGATATCTTGGAAAGATTGGCCGATTTGATCCGTCCTGCGATCCAATATCGCCCGGGGCTGACGGTTGGCGAACCACCATCTGGTACAGCCGATGGAGACGGCTTTGTCGTAACCACGGCGATGACATCGCTATGCGGTTGTGCAGGCGAAGATTTTGCCTCTATTCTCAAATCGCTCGGCTATGTCATGGAGCGCCGGATCGGTGCCGCCATCACCAAGGATTTGGCAAAGCCCGCATCGACGGAACCTCTAGCGCCGGTTCAGACCAAGTCCGAAGGCGCTCCCGAGGCGAGCGATTTGGCCATCGACCACTCGGTTGAAGTCGTCGCAACTGATACAGTTCATGCCGAACCGGTAGACGACGCTCAATCGGAATCGGTCGAAGCACCAACGACCGAGCCAACCGTCGAGACGGTCATGACAGAAGTCTGGCGACAGCAGCGCCATCGTCAACATGCACCACGTCATCACCGCCATAAATCAGCGGCGAACCAGACCGCTGCTACACCGTCGACGACTGACGCGGGACAAGGCGCGGCACCTCAACAAGCTCTGCCGAAGCATGCACGGACGGGGCATGAGCGGCCGCGTCGGGATGGGCACGCCGATTCAGGTGAGAAGCGCGAAAGCCGTCCACAGCGGGTTGAAGGCCAACAGGAGCGGCGCGGGCCGCGTCCTGCGCGGCCGGACCAAAAACAGGGCGAAAGGAAATCGGATGATCGGCGGTTTGGAGATCGCCGGCAGCCGGAAAGCCGCGGATGGCAAGACCCACCAAAGGCGCGTCCTGACACCAAGATGCCTGATCCCAATTCGCCATTCGCAAAATTATTAGCGCTAAAGGCCGAGCTTGAATCGAAAGGTAAGAAGGGCTGAACCTTCAGTCCTTCGATTCAGACCCATCCGAAACAAGGATCGTTTTATGCACAATATCGCCGAGACCATTGTCTCGTAGCGCGTGATCAACCGCGAGCAAAAGATCGCTCCCTACTTTCCCGGTTTGATCGACATCGGCGATGAAGCAAATCAACTCGAATTCTTTTGATGTTTCGCCCAGTTTGCGAAAAAGAACGACTGGCGAATTATCACGCAAAATATCGTGATTAGCCTCGGCAACGCCTGTTATCAATCGGACGACAAGATCGGGATCGGCATAACGCGCCACAGGAATTGTTACCACAACGCGTCCTGTCCGGTCATTATGGACGCGGTTTTTAACCACACCGGAAACCAGATTGGAATTCGGAACAATCAAGACTGAACGATCAAAGGTTTCGATTTCGGTAGCCCGTACATTAATCCGCTTGACGAGGCCTTGTTCGTCCCCAACGACAATCCAATCCCCTACCCGTATGCCGCGCTCCCACAACAGGATAAGCCCCGACACGAAATTGTTAACGATGGATTGTAAGCCAAAACCGATACCGACTGACAAAGCACCCGCAACAATCGTTACTTTTTCTAGGCTAAGTCCCAAAACGCTAAGCGCAATGCCGGTTGCCACGATAAAGCCCAGATAGCCAACGCCTGTCACAATCGAGTTTCGGAGACCGGAATCAAGCTCGGTATGCGGCAAATAACTATTGGTCAGCCAGCGCTGCATGCCACGCGTGAATAAGATGCCCAATCCGAGCAGCACAATCGAAAACAGCGCCGCGCCAAATGAAATCGTAACTTCCCCAATCGTGAAACCGAAAATCAGCGCTTTGAGCGGCAATAAAATATCGCCGGAATCGACCCGCCAGGGCGCCAGCGCAAAGGTCGCAAAGATGCCAATAATCAATAATTGCGTGAGGCCGGATAGAATAACCGCCAATTGCTCGACCGATTGCCGCGAAAGCCCCGATGCGGATTGGATCGACCGGAACAATTTGGTCGTCGGCGATAAAAGCTGATCAAACACAGCGTTTGAAATCTGCAAGGCGAGAAACGTCAGCGCGGCAAGAATGGTTAGTGTTGCAAGCTGGTCACTCAAAAATGCCGCCAGCGCGGGATAGCCAAACAAGGCGGCAGTAACGATGCCAATCACAATCATCCAGGCAAACATTCTGGCCGCAACGATCCAGATCGGACGCTGCTCGGGTGGCACATAAAACTCACCGGCAGACACTTTGTCTTCCGGCTTGATCGCATGAAGACCGGCGGCCAAGACCATCGCCACCAGCAAGGCAAAAACGGATTTGGAAACAACGGAAAGCCCGAGCCCGGCTACAATCGCTTGATTAACAGTATCCAAAATACGGCCAGCCACGATGACGAGGGCAACGCGACCGGCAAGCTTGGAAATCCGGCTGGCCGTCCGATCGGGAACCATTAAAATTCGCCATTCGGATTTCGTTGTCGCCAAAAGCCCTTCAGCCAGGCCACGAATGACGCTGATAAACACAGCGCCATGCAAGATCACTTCCAGAACTTTGCCAATTCGAACCGGCAGAATATCGGCAGCGTCAACCGCTTGACCGATCGCATAGATACCCGCTGCCGGAATCAAAAACCCGATGCCGCCAAAGGCCACCGCGCGCAGCGCCTTTTGCAGACGGGTGGGATTACCGAACAGGGTCGTGCGTTCCAGCGCGGCCAGTACTTTGCGGCGGGCGAAAGCCGTTGCTGCAGCCGTAGCGACCAATCCAAGCAAGAATAACAGGCCGCCGATCAATCCCGCGCGATCAACAGCGCGCTCGTAAGTATCGGCAGCGACAAAGAGGAGTGCACGAATATCGTGGCCGAGATTTATGGCGACATCTCCCCACAACGAGGGCGACAAAATGCTCGACGACGGCGTAAACAATTGATCGGTAAACAGGGCGCGCCTTTTATCGGATATCGCCGTTCCGAGCTGATCGGATTGCACCAGCAAAGCGCGTGCAAATTTAACCGTTTCCTCGATATCTTTTAGTGATTTTTCGCGCTCATCCCGTTCTTTGGTGATTTCCGGGCTTTCAGGCGGCGCTTTATCGTCCGGTCGCGGTCCCAATTCCTTCAGGCGCGAGCGAACGGCTTCAGCCCGTGGTGATTGTTCATCGGCAATGGTCTTCACGTCGACAGCGATTTGGTCGACCCGCTTACGGTTGGCCTGAAGTGCGGAATCCGACGTCAAGCGCGTCGTAACTGCCGTCTCGATCTGATCAAGTTCCAGCCGCAACCCGTCGAGCTTCGCCCGTATCGTGGACTGCTCCTGAGCTTGAACAGGGCCAACACTGCCCATCAAAACGAAGGCAATGGCGATAAAGGCGGAAAGGCTCAAAAAGCGACGCATATATAACACCCAATCCCTCAGCCAAATTGGAACAGGTCACCGACATGACACAGAATAAGCATGCCGCGAATTGACGCGGCTTCACTATCGCGATTCTGCCGGTGACACACAAGGCTGGGTAGCTAAGAAAGTCCAATCATGGCCTTAGCATGACATAGAATAGCTTATTTGGTGCTTTTAGCTCGTTCGATCCCATCCAGAATCAAGGATTTGGCTTCGTCGGCATTGCCCCAACGCACAATCTTAACCCATTTTCCGGGCTCAAGATCCTTATAGTGTTCAAAAAAATGCTCAATCTGGTGCAACGTGATTTCCGGCAGATCGGTGTAATTTTCGACGCCCTCATAGCGGCGTGTCAATTTAACGCTCGGTACAGCCACGATTTTTTCGTCCATGCCTGCTTCGTCTTCCATGATCAAAACACCGACAGGCTTCACGCTCATAATAGCACCCGGGATGATAGCGCGGGTATTGGCAACGATCACATCGCAGGGATCGCCGTCATCCGATAACGTGCCCGGAATAAAGCCATAATTTCCCGGATACCGCATCGAGGTATACAGGAAGCGATCCACCACGAGGGCACCAGCTGCTTTATCCATCTCATATTTGATCGGCTCGCCGCCGATCGGTACCTCGATCACCACGTTGACGTCATGAGGCACGTTGGTTCCGAGAGAAATGGCCGAAATATTCATCGTAATCTTCGCTTTCAATTCGTTTGCAATATGAGCATCTCTCTAAGTTCCACAACGCCGACGCGCAAGAACGACTTTGTACGAAAGAGGGAGGCAAGGACATAACGCTTTGACATCACGGCTTAGACTCCCCATCTTCAGCGCACATGACCCATGATTCCCCGCCCCCGCGCAAAAGCCGCAATCCTTACTATCAAGGACCGGTTACCGACCATTTTGACGGCGAGCATTTTTTCAACCCGGGAAGGCGTTGGAAGAAGTCGCCGCGTGATATGGTCAAATGGCTGTTGGAACCGAAAGCGGCGCGGTGGCCCTTGGCCCATCCAAGTCCGTTCTCGGATCGCCCACCCCGGCGGGTGATCGGGCGTAATATTCGGCTAAGCTTTGTCGGCCATGCGAGTTTTTTGTTACAAACAGCGGGTCTTAATATCTTGCTCGACCCGGTCTGGTCGGAACGGGTGTCTCCCTTCAGCTTCGCCGGTCCGAAGCGGGTGAATGCACCGGGTATCGAATTTTCTCGCTTGCCCCCAATTGATATCGTGTTGGTCTCCCATAACCATTACGATCATCTCGACCTCGCAACGCTCCGCCGTCTACATGCCGATCATGCGCCGCGTTTCATCACGCCGCTCGGCAATGATACGATTATCCGTCAGGCCCATGATGGTATTCGTACGGAGGCTCACGATTGGGGGGACCGAGTTGATCTCGGTAATGGCGTTTTCGTCCATCTCGAGGAGGCCTATCACTGGTCAGCGCGAGGTGTGCGCGACCGCCTAAGGGCGCTTTGGGCTGCTTTTCTCATAGAAACACCCGGCGGGCGAATTTACCATATCGGCGACACTGGCTTCCATGATGGGAAGATTTTTCCCGCGGTCCACGAAAAACATGGTGCGATCAAACTCGCGATTTTACCAATCGGGGCATACGAACCACGCTGGTTTATGGCCGAACAGCACATGAACCCCGAAGAGGCGGTGCGTGCCTTTATCGCATCAGGTGCGGAGCGCGCGGTTGCCCATCATTGGGGAACGTTCCAATTGACCAATGAAGGGGTAACCGCCCCCCCCAACGATCTCCGCGAAGCATTACAAATCCATGGCATCGCGGAGCATCGCTTCACAGTTCTTAAGCCCGGCGAGGCGCTTTCGCTATAGGGGATCGACGTCACTTTTTCGGCTGAACAAAAATATTGATGGTCGTCGCCGGCGATGCACTCGTGTCTCCAAAAACGAGATATTCCTCGATGAAAGCGTCTTTGACGACAATATCTTTGGCATCGAGATAGGCCGTGATCTGTTCATAGGCACCATCAATCTCGTCATACGAGGCAAGATGCGCAAACCGGATCGCCTTGCCCGCAGGTGTCGTGCCAAGACGCGTATCGGTTGGAAAATCGACGGGTGTCAATTCTGGAACCGATGCAACAGGTAAGATCGCGTCATAAGTGAACGACGTATCATTGGTATCGACGAATACCGTAACGGGATATCCGGTAATAACCAATCCAGCCTTTTCAGCCGATGCCCTGCCGCGAGAAAATGCGTCGCGAATTTCATTATAAGCCGATTCCCATTGTGCTTTACCATGTACGATCACGGCAGGCTTAGGCTGCAATTCGAGCGGATCAGGTAACGTGGCTTCCGAGACCGGCGGTGCAAGACTGGTGAGCGTGGGCGTAGGCGTGGGTAGCGTTGGCGCAATTGTCGGCACCACCGTCGTGACTTGGGGAACCGGCGACGGAGCTGCAGCAGGCGGCGACTCCACTTTTGGAACATCTACCCCTGAAACAGGCTGGGACGCAGTAGCCGGAGCCGGAGCCGAAAGTGGCACCGTTTCAATAACAGTGGCCGACGGCGGTGCGGGTGATATGGATTGTGCAACGGCTGACATCACCGTCAACGCCACCCATAGGGGTGCCATGGCCATCACTGCCGTGCTCGAAATTCTTAGCCCCATTCCAAACCCCTCCCACAGCCGCACTGATTCGCTGCGTTTCTTGCATTTCGACGATAGAACGTGGCGATGACGCGGTCGAGACAGGTTCTGACTCGCGTCACACGCCCCAACCATGATATGCGGCGGACAGTGATGGAAGTTCATATGACAAGCGCATTAATCGGACGCCCCTTTCTTAAGATGAACGGGGCCGGGAATGAAATAACCATTTTGGACCTGCGCGGCAGCGGGCTAGCCATTGAGCCTGCGGAGGCGCGCGCGATAGCTCGACATTCAGCCACAGCCTTTGATCAACTTATGGTGCTGTTTGATCCGCAAACACCGGGCACGGATGCCTTTATGCGAATTTTCAATACCGATGGCAGCGAATCGTCTGCCTGCGGCAATGGCACACGCTGCGTCAGCTGGTATCTGCTGGAGGGGCAAGTTCGGGACCAGCTCATCCTTGAAACGGCTGCCGGGCGACTTGACGCCCGCCGCGATGGGCCGCTGACCTTCACCATCGATATGGGCCGTCCGCGCTTCGGTTGGCAGGATATTCCCCTTTCACGGCCCGTGGCTTCCATTGATTCGGTGGATTTTTCGTTTGAGACGTCGAATGGAATGACTCTGACACATCCAGCTTGTGTGAATATGGGGAATCCGCATGCCATTTTCTTTGTCGAGGATGTCGAGGCCTATGCACTTGATGTGAATGGCCCCTTGCTAGAACATAATTCTCTCTTTCCAGAGCGTGCCAATATTTCCTTGGTTCACGTCGTTGATCGTCACCATCTGATCCAGAAAGTATGGGAACGAGGCGCTGGTCTGACATTGGCCTGCGGGTCTGGCGCATGTGCTGCGGCTATCGCTGCCGCCCGCAAGGGGTTGGCCGAGCGCAAGGTGCGCATCAGCCTACCGGGCGGTGACTTGATGATCGAATGGCGAGCGAGCGACGACCATGTGCTGATGACGGGGCCAGTGGCGCTCGAGCATCGCGGGACACTTGACGCCGAACTGTTCCGGACACTCGCCTGATGGGCGTCGACCTTGTTACCTTCGGCTGCCGGTTGAATGGCGTGGAATCAGAAGCCATGAAGCGGGCGGCTTCCGCCACTGCCACCGATGACCTCATCATTATTAACACCTGTGCAGTGACGAGCGAGGCCGTGCGCCAAGCCCGCCAGACCATCCGCCGTCTCAAACGCGAGCGCCCCGAGGCTAGGATCATCGTAACCGGTTGCGCCGCGCAAATTGAACCCGAACGCTTCGCCGAAATGCCCGAGGTTTCGAGCGTAATCGGCAATGAAGGCAAAACCAACCCTGATACTTGGGCAGCCCTTGGCGATCCGAGCTATGGCAGCGAGCGCGTCAAAGTCTCCGATATTATGGCTGTAAGGGAAATGGCACCGCATCTGGTCGAGGCCTTTGAAGGCCATACCCGTGCCTTTGTCGAAGTCCAAAATGGCTGCGACCACCGATGCACCTTTTGCATTATCCCTTATGGGCGCGGCAATTCGCGTTCAGTACCGATGGGGGCCGTTACGGACCAAATCGCGCGGCTTGTTGATGCCGGCCACAAGGAAGCCGTGCTAACCGGCGTTGATTTAACCAGCTATGGTACCGATTTGCCGGGCGCACCAAAATTTGGGGCCTTGGTCAAAGCGATCTTGCGGCATGTACCGGCGTTGAAGCGTTTAAGGATTTCGTCGATTGATTCTGTTGAGGCCGATGCTGATCTCATCGATGCCATCGCCACCGAGCAGCGCCTGATGCCGCATTTGCATCTCTCGTTGCAAGCCGGCGATGATATGATTTTGAAGCGCATGAAGCGCCGCCATTCACGCGCCGATGCAATTCGTTTCTGCATCGACATGCGTCAAGCGAGGCCCGATCTCATCTATGGAGCTGATATCATTGCGGGCTTTCCAACCGAGACCGAGGCGATGTTCGAGCAGTCGTTGACGCTGATCGAAGAATGCTCGCTCTCGTTTCTCCATGTGTTCCCTTATTCGAAGCGTCCCGGCACACCGGCGGCCAAAATGCCCCAAGTCAAAGGCGAGATCATCAAAGAACGTGCACGGCGCTTACGGGAAGCGGGCGATCGAGCTTTACAGACGCATCTCACACGGCTGGTTGGCACGGAACAGGACGTTCTGGTCGAACGCGGCGGAATAGCCCGGACGCCCTGCTTTACGCCGGTAAAAGTGGGCGATCAATTCGAGGCGGGGCATATCGAAAAGGTCCGCATCGCTAGAATTGCAACGAACGGTATGCTCACCATTTGATGACAGGCGGCACCCTAAGGCCGCCGCCAATGAAAAATCCATTTCGGTTCGTCGCATTTAAGCCAGTTGATATAATTTCCCGGTAGGTTGAAGGGGCTCATCCGGAGATCGACAGGACGTAACGACCCAGCCGAAATATCGCTGTTGATCAAATGACTGAGCGACGGATGAAATCCGTTCGTGATCAAAGCCTGTTGAAAATTAGCTAATCGCGGCAAAAAAGTGAGGATATCGTCGTTCGACCAGTGCTGCATAACGTCTTTCATGATCAGCAGGTCAGCCGTTGGGAGTGTTTCGGTTAGGGCATCGGCGTGGAGAAAACTCACGCCGTCGCGGGCAAAGGACTGGGTGTTGGATAACACAACATCCGAAACGTCGATGCCGATATAGCGGATGCCCTGCCAATCGATCAGCTTTGAAAATTGCCAGTCGCCACACCCGATATCCACAACCGATCTAATCTGGTTGGTTCGAATAAAATTATGCAGATAATGCCGGTAAGCCACCGTATTCTCGGCAAGTGAGCCCGAGCCCGAGCCATGCCCCCAGAGATTGTTGCTATAAATAGCATTGAAAATATCGCGGTGATTCAACCATCGCTCCGATCTTTAAGCAATCTTACGTTGCGTAATTTAATCGGATACAAAACGCAAATAAAAAGCAGACCGGAATGATACCAACGCCCCATCAAGGGGCCACAACTGTGCGGCTAAGAAGAAACGTGCCAACCACACGCGACCATCTTGGCGATCATATGATCGGGAGGCGGCGCCTCGACGCGGATCGGCGCTTTGTTCTTATACAGAGGAACGGTGATTGAGCGGGCATGAAGATGCAGCCGCTCTCCGGTCTGGCGGCCATCGCCATAGATCGGATCACCGATAATCGGCCAACCCATCGCCTGCGTATGAACGCGAAGCTGATGGGTGCGACCTGTCTTTGGCATCAACAGTATAAAGGCCATTCCCGCTGCCCGCCCGAGTACTTTCCAAGCCGTTTGAGCGGGCAAGCCGTCCGGATCGGGCTTCATCCACCAGCCTTTCGACTGGTCGAGCCGGCCTAAAGCCATGTCGATAAAGCCTTCGTCCTCGCTGGGTCCGCCTTTGACAACAGCCCAATACGATTTTTCCATTCTCCCTTCACGGAAGAGCTTGGAGAGATCATCTAGCGCTTTACGGTGCCGCCCGAGCACGAGACACCCCGAAGTGTCCTTATCGAGCCGGTGAGCCAATTGCGGCGGCTTTGGCAAGCCGAATTGTAAAGCTGGAAAAAATTGTTCCATATGCACGTCGCGGTTAACGGCATTGGGGTGCGATTGATGCACGGCGATGCCCGCCGGCTTGTTGATCACAAGCATCAACGCATCGCGGTATAAAATTCGACCTTGGATTTCTTCTGGCGTCATGGCGTTGCTTCCTAACCCTTTCCTGTTGGACGCGAAAGCGTTATCGAGAGGGCATGAACGACGAAACCATCAAAAAGCTCGGCCTGATCTCCCGCCTGTTCGGTGGCGGCCACGCGCCTGCCGCACCTGAAGACGTACCTGACGCCCCGAAACTGTCGTGGTGGCAGCGACTGAAAGGTGGGCTTGCCCGCTCCTCATCCTCCATTGGTCAGGGCATTACCGACCTTTTCACCAAGCGCAAACTCGATGCTGGAACGCTGGAAGACTTCGAGGACGTGCTGATCCGCGCCGATCTCGGGCTGCCGGTGGCGACCCGCATCGTCGAAGCAGTCGGCAAAGGCCGCTATGGCAAGGAAATTGAAGGCGAGGAAGTCAAAGCGATTTTGGCGGCTGAAGTCACCAAATCCCTGCTTCCGGTCGCCAAGCCCCTGGTGATCGACGAAACGAAAACCCCCTTCGTGATTTTGATGGTAGGCGTTAACGGATCGGGCAAAACCACGACAATCGGTAAACTTACAGCCAAATTCTCGAGCGAAGGGCGCAAGGTGATGCTGGCGGCGGGGGACACGTTCCGCGCTGCGGCCATCGAACAATTACAGGTCTGGGGCAACCGCACCGGCGCGCCCGTGATCACGCGGCCACAAGGCTCGGATGCGTCGGGTCTCGTTTTTGACGCGCTCGATCAGGCCACCAAAGCGGGTAGTGATGTGCTCTTGATCGATACCGCAGGACGCTTACAAAACCGCACGGAATTGATGGCCGAACTTGAGAAAGTGATCCGCGTCATCAAGAAAAAGGACGAGAGTGCTCCACATGCCGTCTTGCTTGTTCTGGATGCGACCGTTGGTCAAAACGCCCTTTCGCAGGTTGAGATTTTCGGTAAAATAGCGGGCGTTACCGGCCTGGTGATGACCAAACTCGATGGCACGGCACGCGGCGGCATACTGGTGGCACTGGCGGAAAAATTTGGTCTACCCGTGCATTTCATTGGCGTCGGCGAAGCGGTGGATGATTTGGAGCCGTTCAACGCGGATGAATTTGGGCGGGCGATTGCAGGGTTGGATTAGAATTCGCGATATTAGCACCATCGGACCGCGTGGCTCCTGCCACGCATTGCATGCGAGCCGGGAGGCTCGCGGTCCGATGTTAATTGCTCGATAACGAGGCGTTAATCTTCACCACTGCCCAGCGCATAAACGCCCTCAGCTCCGATGCCTTCTTCCAGCATCATGCGCGCACGCGCACGGAGCTTTTCTGTTTCGCTCTTTAACTGGCCGCAGGCGGCAAAAATATCGCGGCCCCGTGGTGTACGAACCGGCGAGGCGTAACCGGCGCGGAACACGACATCCGAGAATTCTTCGATTCGTCCCCAATCTGAACACTGATATTTTGTGCCTGGCCAAGGATTGAATGGGATAAGATTGATCTTCGCCGGAATGCCGTTCAAAAGCCGCACAAGCTCCCGCGCGTCCTTCAAGCTATCATTGACGCCATCGAGCATGACATATTCAAAGGTAATCCGGCGAGCGTTCGAAAGGCCGGGATAGGCGCGGCAGGCCTCCAACAAATCCTTGATCGGATATTTTTTGTTGATCGGCACCAGCTCGTTGCGCAATTCGTCACGCACGGCATGGAGCGAAATGGCCAACATAGACCCGATCTCGTTGCCGGCTCGCTCGATCATTGGCACCACACCGGAGGTTGAAAGCGTGATCCGGCGACGGGAAAGGGATAGCCCTTCGCCATCGGTAACCACGGCCATCGCATCGCGAACATGATCGAAATTATAAAGCGGCTCACCCATGCCCATCAGCACGACATTCGATACTGCGCGCTCGGCATCGGGCACCAATCCGTCGGTGGGTCGAACAGCGCCTGGAAAATCGCCCAAACGATCACGCGCAATCAGGACCTGCGCCACAATTTCCGCCGAAGTCAGATTACGCACGAGGCGTTGCGTGCCTGTATGACAGAAGGTGCAAGTGAGCGTGCAGCCGACTTGCGAGGAAATGCATAGCGTTCCACGATCCGATTCAGGGATATACACCGTCTCAATTTCGGCCCCCTTATCATGCGGGCCCGCCGGTGGCATGCGGATCAACCATTTGCGCGTACCATCGATCGAAATTTGTTCGGAAACTATTTCGGGACGCGCGAGTGTGAAATTCTGGTCGAGAATGCCACGCATCTCTTTCGAGACATTAAGCATCTCGTCAAAGGATTGGACGCCGCGATGGTAGATCCAGTGCCACAATTGCCCCGTGCGCATCCGCAATTCGCGCGCGGGAACGCCAATCGCCGCCAATTTTTCGGAAATTTCCGATCGACCAAGGCCCGCCAATGATGCCTTGGTACCCTCAGGAAGCGCCGCGGGTACCAAAATATCGGGAGTCTTCTCGATCCCATCGAGGATCGATGCCGTGTGACTCAACGTCACGGACAAGCCTTCCTGACCTGATCAAGCGCCTGACCAAACCCAGCCAACGCATAGGTTTCCGTCAGCGCATTGCCACGCTTAGACGTTACTTTTAACGACAAAAGCGGATTTTTCTTCATTTGATCGATGACTGCTGCGTTGTCCTGCGGGTTTTTTAGCCACGCGACAAAGGTATTGGCTTGAACTTTCGGCGTTGTAACGAACGTAGATTTACCGATTACCAATTGGGCATCTGCCCCTTCTTTGGCGGGAAAGCCGAGCAAAATGCTCAATTCATCACGAACATTTTCCTTTGGCCGCGAGGAGACAAAGAAATACCCCGGGTCGCGCTTGAGGTTGGCAGGCAGACGCTCCTTGGGAATAGCCAACGCATAGCAAACGCGGCCATTCGCCGTATCCGATGCATAGACATTCCAACTGCCAAACGTCCCCAGCTGAGTCGGCTGCCCCTCAACCGCAGCGACCGCGGGCTTTGCAGCCTCCGGCTTCTTGGTTTGGGCGTTGGCTTCTGGCGCAAGCGCAAAAAAGCCAGAGAGGACGATAGCCGCTAATGCGGAAATCCGAACGAAAGAACGATGTGTCATGGGCGTATCAGCCTCCAACGGAATCAATGCGCAAGTCAGCGCCTACCTTAAACCGACACCAGAGGAAACCAAAATTGTGGCTTCGACAAGAAAACTGCGTTCCAAATGACGCAATTTCATGCCATTACTGCTGCCACAACTCGTTTTTCCCAATGAATTGGGGCAAGGAAGTTAAGGTTGTCGACACATCAGCAGCTCGGCGAGCTCGTTCTTGCCGTGGCCAATAACCGCGACCGTGCGGCTTTTGCACAGCTTTTCGACCATTTTGGTCCGCGTTTGCATGCCTATTTGGTCCGATTGGGCTCTGACCCGGCATCGGCTGACGAAATCATGCAAGATGTGATGACGACGCTGTGGACCAAATCCCATTTATTTGACCCTACAAAGTCCTCGATCGGGACCTGGCTTTACCGAATCGCCCGCAATCGACGAATCGATACGTTACGCCGTGACCGTCTGGATTTTTTTGATCCGATGGAAGCACCCGATATTCCCGCAGAAGATGCCGGCACTGATCGTAAGATCGATATGCAATATCGCGAAGAGCAAATCACGGAATCGCTTTCAGCTTTACCGGATGAACAGTTAAAATTGATTCGGATGGCATTTTTCGATGAGCTCTCTCATAGCGAAATTGCGCTTAAAACCGGGCTGCCGCTTGGTACGGTCAAATCCCGGATCCGGCTTGCCTTCAGCAAACTTCGCCGCCAACTGGAAACGAGTGGCGTGATTGACGCTGGCTCTGAAAATTAGCCTTCGACGCCTGAGGTCGCCGCCAGTTCATCGATAAATCGGGCGAGCATAACATCACGACGTGACAGACCTTTCACATCATGGCTCGTGAGGACGATATCAACGGTGCGGTATACATTTGACCATTCCGGATGATGATCCCTTTTTTCAGCTTCCATGGCTATGCGGGTCATGAAACCGAAAGCGGCATTGAAGTTTTTAAACACAAATCTGCGATAGATTGCATCACGATGCTCCAAGATCGACCACGCCTGCAATTCAGCTAGCGCATTCTCTCGCTCGTGCTCGTTCAGTCTATCATGCTCGCTCATTGTAATATCCTATTATGCCCAGCGTAATTGACGCTGATCGACCCCTTTGCCTATCAAAGGATAACTAGCCTCTACCACATAGGGTCCGCCTCCGGTCGAGGCACGGGACGAAAAAACATGGAATGCTTCGGCCATAAAATGCATAGGTGGCATATGGCCAATACCGCCGAGAAAATTGGCCAGTTCGAAGGGTGACGTATCGCGCAGTCGCGCCAGCGTCAGATGGGGTGTGTATTTGCGCGACTCCGGTGGCAAACCCATCCTGCGTATTAGCCGTTCATGTTCCGCCTGTATTTCCATCAAAGCGGGGTTTGGTGCGACTTTCGCCACCAAGGCCCGCGGCCTGTCGCCGCCAAACGCCATGATACCCTCGATTGTCACTGGAATTGGACCCCGCGGTACACGGCCTAAAAGGGTATAAATCTCGTAAGCCGTTCCCTCACCAATATCACCAATAAAGCGCAGCGTGATGTGGTAATTATCAGGCGTTATCCAACGCGCGCCGGCAAGTCCGCCCCGCACAGTTTCGAGCCGCTCGGCCACGTCAACGGGAATTTCGAGACCGGTAAAGAGGCGGGGCATAGGCTCCTCCTTCGACGGCCGCGGCCGCATAAAGGGCACGAATCAATCGGTTGCAGTGCAGCACAGCGCCAACCATCCGACAAGACGGAGAGGTACCATCCGCCTTACATCTCAAGAAAGTGGATCATCAAAAGCGCTGTAATCGGCGCGATTTTAGTCCTTCCACCACAATCAAGGCCATGCCGCTAAAAATGATCAGCCCCGCTCCCATGAAAATGGCCGCAGGGGGCCAATCACCCCAAATTAAGAAGCCCCATAAAAAGGACCAGATTAGCGTGATATATTCAAAGGGTGCCACCGCGGAGGCCGGGGCTAACCGATACCCCTCAAACATCAGAAACTGGCCTGACGCCCCGACCACACCCAAAAGCAAAATCAGCAGCATCCCGTTTAGATCCGGCGTTACCCATACGAACGGTAAAGTTACACCGCAAACCAAAATGACCACGCCATTGCTGGCCAGCATCAGACTGAGGGAAGATTCCTTGCGGCTGATTAATCGAACCAAGATATTTGTCCACGCCCAACAAAAGGCAGCAACCAGCACCAAGATTACCGGGACGAGATTAATTGCTCCGGCAGGCTCTGCCGCAATCACAACGCCAACAAAGCCCAACAATGTTGCTCCCCATCGCACGAGACCTACAGTTTCCTTCAATACTAAAATGGAAAGAACAACGGCAAAAATCGGTGCCGAAAAATACAACGTCACCATTTCGGCCAGGTGCAGTGAGCGCGAGGCTGTAAAATAGGCAAGCCATGCCACAAGGATCAATGCCGACCGGATGAGTAGTGCATTACGGTTGGAGCTTTGCGCCAGCTCGACCATGCGTCGTGGTCCGGTGATCGATAAGCATAGGATAACGATCCATAGGCTGCGCGAAAACAACACTTCCCAGACCGGAAGCGAGGTCACAAGCCATTTGACCGTGGCATCCTGAATGGAAAAAATGGAAAATCCGGCCAGCGCATAGCCAATGCCCGCCATGGTGCGGGTTTGTAAATCTTTTGCTTCTTGGGACATTGGATGCCTGATGGAATAAAGGTGCATCAAGATTAGGCAGCATAAGCTTGATCCGGCAAGGTGTTTATCTCAGCTCTAGGCGCGGCAGCTTTAATCCCATATAAAGTCACAAAATGTCACATCACTCCGAAGGCTGCGATGAATCGTCCGCTCGCCATTGATCGACTGAACCATATATTGCACGCGCTCGAAGAAGGCGGCTCCGTCAGCGTCGGCGCGTTGGCGGACAGATTTGCGGTATCGAAAGAAACCATCCGACGCGACCTCAAACTTCTCTCCGATCAGGGCCGTGTCAGCCTCGTGCATGGCGGTGCCACCGCAGGAATTCCGGCCGAGCCGTCGCTTTCGCGACGCGAAGCGAATAACGCAACAGGCAAAGCTGCTATTGGGCGTAAAGCCGCGAGCCTTGTCCGGGACGGCATGGTGGTGCTGATTGATTCGGGCTCGACAACCCTTTTTCTGGCCGAAGCGCTGGCAAGCCGCGAGCATCTGACCGTCATCACCAATAGCCTGCCCATCGCCTTGACGCTCTGCCGGACGCAAGGGGTTAAAACCATTATGCTGGGTGGGGAAATCCACGCCAATGATGAAGCCGCCTTCGGCGTCGATACGCTTCAACTTCTAACCCATTATCACGTTGATCTCGCCTTTGTCGGGGCGGGGGGCATATCGGAAGACGGCGATTTTACCGATTATTCGAGGCTCGCGGCCGAACAACGGCATTTGATGCTCGAAGCTGGACGCAAGGCCTTTATGCTGGCCGACCATACAAAATTCGACCGGAAAACACCGGTGATCATACCGCCAAGTCCGCGCATGGCCGGATTGATCGTTGACCATTTGCCGGAGGGTTTGGCTGCTACTGCGGCCGCCCAACGACGCTGGCCCATCATCCTCGCCTGACCCCCGCCTTAGGCGACCTCTTTTGACACAGTGCCCCGATGTGTCAAAATGTTGTTTTTTGTGGTATATTGACTGTTTTTGTGGAACGCGTTAAGACAATTTGAACCTCAGGATTACGGCACTTGGTCTAGACCATACCCCTTTCAGGAGACGATCGCATGACACGCGCCTTTCGCGGCCCTTTAGGTCAAGAAACCACCCCCTATCTACTCACCCCTGGCCCATTGACGACAACACCCGCCGTCAAACAAGCCATGCTGCGCGATTGGGGTTCATGGGACGTCGATTTGCGCAAGGTAGTGGCCGATATCCGCGAGCATTTGCTTGAGATTGCAGACGCCTCAAATGGTTTCGAATGTGTGCTGTTGCAGGGCTCCGGCTCCTACGGGGTTGAAGCCGCCTTGGGGAATTTTGCGCCCAAAGACAAAAAGACGTTGATGCTAACGAATGGGGCATATGGCGAGCGCGCCATCAAAGCACTCGCCTATATGAACCGCGATTTCATCAGCTACGAGACCGACGAGCTTGAAGCGCCCTCAGCCGATGAAGTGGCAGCGCTTTTAAAAGCAAATCCGGATATCGGCGCGGTTTTCCTCGTCCAATGCGAAACCACCAGCGGCATCGTCAACCCGATTGAGGATATTGCAGCGGTTGCGCAAAAGGCCGGTTGCGTGGTGATTCTCGATGCCATGTCGAGCTTCGGCGCGATGGATATTTCGATGAAGCGGATGGGCATTGATGTGGTCATCTCATCGGCCAATAAATGCATCGAGGGCGTACCGGGCTTTACCTATGTCATCGCCCGCCGCGATCTGCTCGAAGCCTCGCAAGGCATGTCCCATTCGCTCGCGCTCGATCTCTATGAGCAATGGGCCTACATGCAAAAAAGCGGGCAGTTCCGCTTTACCCCGCCGACCCATACGCTGGTTGCCTTTGCGGTTGCGCTTGAGCAACACGCCGCTGAAGGTGGCGCGCCGGGTCGCTTGAAGCGGTATCAGAAAACCGCAAAGGCTTTGCGTGATGGCATGCGGCGGATCGGGCTTTCGCCGCTCCTAAGCGATAATGAGACCGGCCCCATTATCCAGACCTTTGCCACGCCTCGCGATGCGCATTTTGATTTTACGGTCTTTTATGAGGGCCTCAAAAAGCGCGGCTTCATCATTTATCCCGGCAAGCTCACCAAAAAGCCAAGCTTCCGCGTCGGCAATATGGGCGCGCTCGATTGGGAGGTGATGGAGATGCTGGTGGATGCCACGGCAGCAACGCTCAAAGAAATGAACGTCACCGATCTTACGCCAGCGGATTAAACATCATGACCAAAGCCCCGATCACCATCAATGGCCGCACCTTCGCTTGGCCGAAGCGCACCCTCGTCGTGATTTGCCTCGATGGCTCCGAGCCTGCTTACACCGATGAGGCCCGCAAACGCGGTCTAA
Source organism: uncultured Hyphomicrobiales bacterium (assembly GCA_903900975.1). Classification (GTDB taxonomy): domain Bacteria; phylum Pseudomonadota; class Alphaproteobacteria; order Rhizobiales; family Beijerinckiaceae; genus CAIUPE01. The sequence goes on from CAIUPE010000050.1 coordinate 51,612, forward strand.
TGCCAAACCTCGAAAAACTGATCGTGAAAGGCGGCGAATACCGCGCAGACAGCGTGATCCCGAGCTTCACCAACCCGAACAATCTCTCCATCGTCACCGGACGTCCGCCGGAAGTGCACGGCATTTGCGGTAATTATCTCATCGACCCGGAGACGGGGTTAGAGACGATGATGAATGATCCGAAATGGCTCCGCGCGCCCACCATTTTTGCCGAGTTCCAGAAAGAAGGGGCTCGCATTTTGATGGTAACGGCGAAAGACAAACTCCGCCTCCTGCTCTCGAAAGGTCTTGTCTATGATGGCAGCGCGATTGCGTTCTCTTCCGAGAAGGCCAACATCGCAACGCTTGCGGCCAATGGCATTGATAATCCTTGCGCGGCATGGGGCATGGCTTTGCCGGATGTCTATTCGGGCGACCTCTCCGAATTCGTGTTCGCAGCGGGCGTGAAATTGATCCCTGAAATGAAACCTGATTTGGTCTATCTCTCGACGACCGATTTCATCCAACACAAATTCAGCCCAACAGAAAAAGGCGCGCTTGATTTCTACGCTATGTTTGACCGTTATGTCGGCGAACTCGATGCGCTGGGCGTTACCCTCATCATCACCGCCGATCACGGCATGAACGATAAACACACCGCCGACGGCAAGCCTGACGTGCTCTATTTACAAGATGCACTGGATGCCAAATTCGGCGCAGGCAAAAGCAAAGTTATTCTCCCGATCACCGATCCCTATGTCGTCCACCACGGCGCGCTTGGCTCGTATGCCGCGATCTATCTTTATGGCGCGGATGCTGACGCGGTAGGCGATTATATTCGCTCGCTTAAAGGCATTGATGTGGTGCTTTCAAAGGCTGATGCTTGCGCCCGTTTCGGACTGCCCCCTGATCGTACAGGCGATCTCGTTGCCGTATCCGGTGGCCCGAACAAAACCAAAGTCATTGGCACGTCGGCCTCGGCGCATGATCTCTCAGGCCTTGATGTGCCCTTGCGCTCGCATGGTGGTTTGACCGAACAGAATGTTCCTTTCTTTATCAACGGACCCGTGAGCAATTTGCCGCAGGGCCTGCGCAATTTCGACGCGTTTTTTGTCGGCTGCACCTGTGCGGAGTGAATGATATGAGCAAGATCATCAAAGAAACCATGCGGATCGGTGGCAAGAATGTTTCGACCGATGGCGTCGTCAACGTTCATTATCCCTACACCAATGAGGTCATCGGCACCGTACCCGCCGGTCGAGCAGAACATGCGCGCGAGGCGTTCAAAATTGCGGCCAATTACAAGCCTAAATTGACCCGCTATGAGCGGCAGAAAATTCTGTTCCGCACCGCTGAATTGATCAATGCCAAGAAGGACACGCTCGCACCCTTGATCACCAGCGAACTCGGCATCTCGCTCAAAGACTCGCTTTATGAATGTGGCCGCGCCTATGACGTATTCACCCTCGCGGGCCAGCTTGCCATTCTCGATGACGGCCAGATCTTTTCCTGCGATCTGACGCCGCATGGCAAGTCGCGCAAAATCTACACCAAGCGCGAACCGGTGCGGGCGATCTCGGCAATTACACCATTCAACCATCCGCTCAACATGGTGTCGCATAAATTGGCCCCTGCGATCGCGACCAATAATTGCGTCGTGTGCAAACCAACCGAGCTGACACCCCTCACCGCCATCGCCCTTGCCGATATCCTCTATGAAGCAGGCCTGCCGCCCGAAATGGTGCAGATGGTCACCGGCATGCCCGACGATATCGGCGACGAGATGATCACCAATCCCGATATCTCACTTATCACCTTTACGGGCGGTGTGAAGGTCGGCAAGATGATTGCCAACAAAGCCGGCTATAAACGCGCGGCGCTTGAACTTGGTGGCAATGACCCCCTCATCATTTGTGACGATCTTTCCGATAGCGATCTCGACAAAGCGGCAGAACTCGCGGTCCAAGGCGCAACCAAAAATTCCGGCCAGCGCTGCACCGCCGTTAAGCGTATTCTGGTGATGGAACGTGTCGCCGATGCGTTCGTCGAGAAGGTTCTGGCCAAAGCCAAAAAAATCAAATTCGGGGATCCGATGGACCCCGACACCGATCTTGGCACCGTGGTGCATGAGCAAGCCGCTGCGCTCTTTGAAAAGCGCGTGTTCATGGCGGAAGAACAGGGCGCGAAAATCCTCTACCATCCAGGACGACAAGGCGCGTTACTACCGCCCATCGTGGTGGATTTTGTGCCGCATGGTTCCGAGCTTGTGCTGGAAGAAACCTTCGGCCCGATCATCCCGATCATCCGCGTGCCCAACGATGTCGAAAAGGTCATCGAGATTTCAAACTCGACCGCTTTCGGCCTCTCCTCCGGCGTCTGCACCAACAGGCTCGACCGCATCACGGCCTTCATCGAAGGGCTGGATGTCGGCACCGTGAACATCTGGGAAGTGCCGGGTTACCGGATCGAAATGTCCCCTTTCGGCGGCATCAAGGATTCCGGCAATGGCATTAAGGAAGGCGTGTTGGAGGCGATGAAATTCTTCACCAATGTGAAGACCTACTCGCTGCCTTGGCCTGCTTGAGCGACGTGTTGCACGGAAGGCCAGAGAGATTTAAACTACGCCCTTTCGGAAAGGGCGTAGAATGAAGCCTTCGGCGGCACTTTTAAAAAAAATGGATGCGGTTAAAGCCCTGGCAGAGCGTTTCCCTGTCAAAAACCCTCGCCTATTTGGCTCTGCTCTAACCAAAAGAGACCGTGAGCATAGCGATATCGATTTGCTAGTAGATGCCTTGCCCGGCGCCACGCTGTTTGATCTCGGTGGATTGCAGGTTGAACTCGAAGATTTGCTCGGATGTCGGGTTGATCTGGTAACGCCCGAGGATTTGCCCGCTTCATTTCGCGCGCGGGTCTTGGCCGAAGCTAAACCACTGTGATGGAAGATCGTCTGGCCGTTTATCTCGGCCATATCGTGGATGCCGCCAGAGACGCCCTTATTTACACCGAAGGAATGACGAAGGAAGACTTCCAGTCTGATCGTCGGACACAACAGGCGATCATCCTTAACCTGCTGATCATCGGTGAATCGGCGACCAAACTCATTCAAAACCATTCCGGTTTTGTAGAAAAACATCGTCATATTGCTTGGCAGAGTATGCGCGGTATGCGCAATCGGATCGCGCACGGCTATTTTGACATCAATATCGAAATCGTCTGGGAAACCGTGATATCCGAGCTTCCAAAGTTAATACGCGAGCTTGAAGCTATTCAGAAACAAGATTGACGCAGCCTAAGACATTAAATAGGACGCGTTGACGGCTATCAGGATTTTTCGGTGCCTTGACCTGCCTGAATATTCGCAACCCGCTCACCATGCGGCAATGCCCTATAATCCGCCGATTGCATCTCGATCAAACGTGACGCCGTGCGATCAAACTCAAACGCTTCACGGCCACTCTCGGCACGATAGATGTTCTGTGGCTCGACCTCGGCTGAAGCGTAGAGTTTGACGCTCTGATCATAAAGCGCATCAATCAATGCGATAAAGCGCTTCGCTTCATTTCGGCTCTCGGCTGGGATGACGGGAATGCCGTCAATCATCACCGTATGATAGGCACGCGCGATCGCCAGAAAATCGAGATTGCCGAGCGCTGCCTTGCAGAGGGCTTCATAAGGAAAGCGCGCAATGCCATTACCCGCCAACGGCACGATCAATTTTCGGCCCTTTACCAACAGCGTATCGGGTGCGGCCACAACCCCGCCCAGTATCGAGCGAAAGACTGCATCCAACGCGGCTTGGGCTTGTCCATCCGCAGGCACATGATAGACCTTTGAGCCGCCGAGCTTTTCAAGGCGATAATCCGTCCTTGCATCAACCTCAAAGATTTCGACACGTTGCTTCAACAGCGCAACAAAGGGCATAAACAAAGCGCGGTTGAGGCCGCCTTCATAGAGCCTGTCCGGCTCGACATTCGAGGTCGCCACCAGCACCAAACCGCGCGCAAACAGCGCCTCGAACAGGCGCGCTAAAATCATCGCATCGGCGATATCGGTGACGGCGAATTCATCCAGACAAAGAAGCTGCGTCTCGGCCACAAATTCGGCAGCGATTGGCGGCATCGGATCGGTGTCTTTCCGCTCACCACTTTTCACGCTTTCACGAAAACGATGAATGCGGTTATGGATATCCGCCATGAAGGCTTGGAAATGCAGCCTCTGCTTTTTCTCAAGCGGTGCTGCCTCCAGCATCAAATCCATCAGCATGGTTTTGCCGCGACCCACCGACCCCCACATATAAAGCCCGATAGGTGCTTCCGGTCTTTTGCGCTGGAGCAGACGGGCAAGCTTGCCGCTTTTACCATCCATCGCAGCCAAGCGGTGGCAAAGATCATCCATGCGTTCAAGCGCCAAGCGTTGGGAAAAGTCTGGCTCCACAACGCCGGACGCGATCAGCTCCCGATAGGCCTCGCTGGGCAATAGACCGGTTGAACCTGCCACTGACATTGTTTCCCACCCGACGCGAACGTCTCACGCGGCGGATCAAGCATGAAGTGCCGCTTGCTGCAAGCTTTCTACCTGTGGCACAGTCGCATCCAGTGAACCAAAGCCGCCGATGCGGCGTAATTTGTACGTCTTTTGGAGTGTCCTTCATGCCTATCGCAGCTTGGTGCTTGTTAATTATTGTAATCATGCCGCTTGTGGCCGTAGGCTTTGCCAAAGCCGGTGCAGGTTATGACAACCAGGAACCGCGCCTCTGGATGCAGACGCTCGAAGGCGCGCGTCGTCGCGCCTATGCCGCGCATATCAATTGCTATGAAGCACTGATGGTATTTCTCGCCTGCCTGTTTATTGCGGTTTGGACGGATGCACCCTCGCCTCTTGTTGATGCGCTGGCGGTGATATTCGTGCTGGCGCGTATCGGCTATGTAGCCGCATATATCGGCGACAGACCCGCTGCCCGTTCGTTTGTCTGGGGCGTGGCCTATTTATCCGCGCTGGCGATGGCACTGAGCAGCCTTATTCCGCACGCCGGATAAAGCTCAGGGGCGTGTCTGCCCCGTTCCATGCACCCGATATTTGAACGAGGTGAGCTGGTCGACCCCGACCGGTCCGCGCGCATGCATGCGGCCAGTGGCAATGCCAATTTCCGCACCAAAGCCAAACTCGCCACCATCGGCAAATTGCGTCGAGGCGTTGTGCAACACAATGGCTGAATCAACGCTGTTTAAAAACGCCTCTGCCGCCGCGTGATCATCCGTGATGATGGCTTCGGTATGATGCGAGCCATAGGTTTCGATATGGTCGATCGCCTCGTCGAGCCCCGAAACCACTTTAACCGAGATTATCGCATCGAGATATTCCGTCCGCCAATCAGCCTCCGTTGCCTCCGTCGCGCGGGGATCAGCAGCCATCACCTGTGCATCACCGCGAATGGAGCAGCCTTTATCGATCAAGGCGGCCAGCAGCGGCTTTAAATGCGTTGCCACAACCGATTGATCCATCAACAGCGTCTCGGCCGAACCGCACACACCGGTACGGCGCAGCTTGGCGTTCAGTACAATCGAAACCGCCATAGCGAGATCGGCTTTCGCGTGAACATAGACGTGGCAAATCCCCTCCAGATGCGCAAACACCGGCACCCGCGCCTCATTCTGCACGCGGGCAACAAGGCTTTTGCCTCCACGCGGCACGATGACATCGATATTGCCGTCGAGCCCCTTCAGCATGAGGCCAACCGCCTCACGCGCGCGCGTTGGCACCAGCTGAATGGCGTCTTCCGGCAAACCTGCAGCGCGCAACCCCGCACGCATCGCCTCAGCGATCACCGATGAAGTGCGGAAACTTTCCGAGCCCGCGCGGAGGATCGACGCATTACCACTCTTAAGACAAAGCGCGCCCGCATCTGCCGTTACATTGGGACGGCTTTCAAAAATCACGCCGATCACGCCGAGCGGCGTCGATACCCGCTCGAACCGCAAGCCGTTGGGCTGTGTCCACTCTGCCAGCATACGGCCCACCGGATCATGCAAGGCGGCGATGTCGGCCACAGCCTTGGCGATGGCGTCGATCCGCGAAGCATCCAGCATCAAACGGTCAAGAAACGAGCCCTTAATGCCTTTAGCCTCCGCATCGGCCATATCGGCAGCATTCGCGATTAGAAGTTCCGGCAGGCGCGCGCGTAATTCAGCGGCGGCCATCAACAGCGCTTCGTTTTTCTGGATAGCAGACGCGTTGGCAAGAATGCGCGCGGCACCACGAGCGCGGCGGCCCATTTCGCCCATCAGCGCCTCTAGGCCCTGATTATCCTGATCTTCGGTCGCAACCATGCGCATCGTGTATCGTCCTCAGGCGCTGCCCAGCGCCATATCGTCGCGATGAATAAGTTCGGCCCGCCCTGCATAGCCCAAAATCTCGGTAATGTCGCGCGAGGAGCGCCCTGCGAGCTGCACGGTCTCGTTGGAATCATAGCCAATCAGACCACGGCCCAATTCGCCGCCATCAGGCGCACGCATCACCACCGCATCGCCACGTTCAAACGTGCCTTCGATCCGCTTCACGCCCGCAGGCAATAGGCTCTTGCCCGAGCGGATGGCACTTGCAGCGCCTGAGTCAAGATGAAGCACGCCCTTAGGCTCCAAAGCGCCCGCAATCCATGTCTTACGCGCCGAGACGGGATTGGAACCCGTGAGGAACCAGCTGCACGGCTTGCCCTCCATAATCGCCTTCAGCGGATGCGAAACCCTGCCATCGGCAATCACCATATGGGTACCGCCCGCAGTCGCAATTTTCGCCGCCTCAATCTTGGTTCGCATGCCGCCGCGCGAAAATTCCGAGGCCGCACCGCCCGCCATCGCTTCGATCTCGGCGGTAATCCTCGGAATAACAGGGATCAGCTTTGCAGCCGGATCATCGCCGGGTGGGGCCGTATAGAGGCCATCAATATCAGACAGCAAAACCAGCAAATCCGCACCCGCCATCGTCGCCACGCGGGCGGCTAACCGATCATTATCGCCATAGCGGATTTCATTGGTTGCGACCGTGTCATTCTCGTTCACCACCGGCAGGGCTTTGAGATCCAGCAACCGGCCAATGGTGGCGCGGGCATTGAGATAGCGCTGCCGCTCCTCGGTATCGCCAAGGGTTACAAGAATTTGCCCAGTTGTAATGCCGCGCGCGCCAAGCACTTCCGCCCAGGCTTTTGACAAAGCGATCTGGCCGACGGCCGCAGCAGCCTGGCTTTCCTCCAGCTTCAGCCCACCGCGAGGCAGACCCAGCACGCCGCGACCCAGCGCAATAGCGCCCGATGACACCACCAGCACATCGACACCGCGCTCACGCCAATCCGCGATATCGCTGCCAAGCGCCAAAAGCCATTCCGCGCGCAAGCCATGCACCGGATCGACCAGCAAAGACGATCCGACCTTGATCACGACCCGACGAAAAGAACCAAAGTCAGGCCGCTTTGTCATGGCTGCAGGCTCATCATGGATGCCACGCCTCGGGTGGTTTTGCAGCGGCTACTTCCTCGGCGGTCTTCTCATTAGCGATTGTAAAAATGGCCCGCAACGCCTCAGGCACACCCTGCCCCGTGGCCGCCGATAGCAGCATCGGCTCTTTTTTCGCCGCCCGCTTCAGACGTGCCTTTTGCTCCTTCAGCACTTCGGGCGTCACCGCATCGATTTTTGAAAGCGCCACGATCTCGGTTTTTTCTTCCAAACCATTGCCATAGGCATCAAGTTCGGCGCGAACAACCTTATAGGCTTTGCCCGCATGTTCGCAGGTTGCATCAACCAAATGCAGCAGTACGCGGCAACGCTCGACATGACCCAAGAAACGGTCGCCAAGACCCAAGCCCTCATGCGCTCCCTCGATCAAACCCGGAATATCGGCGAGCACGAATTCGCGCTCATCGATCCGCACCACGCCAAGGCCCGGATGAAGCGTGGTAAACGGATAATCGGCAATCTTAGGCTTGGCCGAGGTGACGCTCGCCAAAAAGGTCGATTTGCCGGCATTGGGCAGACCCACAAGGCCAGCATCAGCAATCAGCTTCAGCCGCAGCCAGATCCAGCGCTCCTCGCCCTCAAGGCCCGGATTGGCGCGGCGAGGCGCACGGTTGGTGGAGGTGGCAAAATAGGCATTGCCGAAGCCGCCATTGCCGCCCTTGGCAAGCCGGATTTTCTGGCCGATCTCGGTCAGATCGGCGATTAGCGTTTCGCCGTCCTCATCGAAAATCTGGGTACCCTTCGGCACCTTGAGCAACACATCCTCGCCCTTGCCGCCCGCACGGTTTTTGCCCATGCCATGCGTGCCGGGACGCGCCTTGAAATGCTGCTGGTAGCGGTAATCGATGAGCGTGTTCAGCCCGTCGACGCATTCGACAAACACGTCGCCGCCACGTCCGCCGTCGCCCCCATCGGGACCGCCGAATTCGATGAATTTTTCGCGACGAAAGGAGATGCTACCTGCACCTCCATCGCCCGAGCGGATAAAGACTTTAGCCTGATCAAGAAATTTCATGCGCTCTCTTTACAGCAATTTAGCCGAAAGGGGAGCGTGAATATGATGGTTTGTTTCAGCGTTAATTCCGCTTGATCGTGAGCTCGACCTCTCCCACCTTGATAAATCCAAGAAAATACACATCCGCCGTGTTTTGTACCGTCTTGGCATCGACCTGCGTCAGACGATCCTTGAAATTCAAATCATAGCCGCCGACTTTAGCCACATAGGCGAGCACAATATCATTATCGACCGAATTGATTTCGGCTTCGCCGATTACATCCTCACGCGTGCCGGAATAGGATGTATCGCCCAGCTTGGTAAAATTCCAAGTCTTCTGGTCGGTTTCTCCATCCGAGTAGGCAAAGTCTTCTTTGAGCGTGAGGGTTACTCCGTTCCATTTACCCTGCATCTGGACCTTCATATCCCGACTAGCACCAGTCCATATATTCGTGAAATGCCCGTCAGCAACTAGCTTACCGGAAAAGAATTTTTCGAGCACCAAAGGTTTGGCGGTCTCCGCCTGGACCTGAGCCATAGACAAGCCCATCAGAGCCAGAACATACACGATATGAAAGGAAATAGGCCGCATCCGTCAAACTCCATCTTTAGGGTTTACATCTCATCTTACGACACGGCATCTCTACTGGACCTGCTAGTCTCCCTGCCAGCATCCAGCGCCCAAGCCTGCCGCTCAAGTTCAAACCAATGGACCATATGAGAGCGGTTGCGTGCAGGCATAAAAGATTCTGCGTCATGCGTATAACGAAAGCCATTTCGTTCCAATACCCCCCGTGATGCTGGATTAATGGTTCGGACCGAGGCAACCACGCGGTTGGCAGGGCTCATACCGAACCCGATATCGAGCATGCCGCGAACCGCCTCGCTGGCGTAACCACGCCCCCAAAACGGCACGCCCACCCAATAGCCGATAACAAGTTCGCCCTCGACGTCGGTCGGCGCCAACGTAATGGCACCAATGGCCTGGTCGGGTTTCGCATTAGGGGTGATAACAAGCCCGATCGACTTGCCTTCGCTGTTGTTTCGCCGCGTTTCAAAAACAAACCGTTCCGCCTCGTCCGGCGGATAGGGATGCGGAATACGCGACGTCATTTTGGTGACGTCATGATCGGCTAAATAACGCGCGAGGTTCGGCGCGTCTGCCAGCTTAGGCCAACGCAGCCAGAGCTTTGGCGTTTCAAGGCGATAGATATCGTCCCGCGCAAGGTCATGAAACATGAGTTCAGCTCCGGCCACTTGAATATCGAGCGTAGAAAACAAAAACAAAAAAGCGGGGAATGTGATCACCACATTCCCCGCTTTGGTCCTTTCGGACGATACGGATCAAACCTTATGAAAAAGTCGATCTGCCGGGGTTTTCACCAAACCGGCGGGACCTTTTCGGTATCGCCGTCTTATTCTGCTGCCATTTTCGCGTGGACCGTAACATACATCCGGTCATTGGCCTTTTTCTGGAACTCGACCGTTCCGGTCGTGGTCGCAAACAAGGTGTGATCCTTGCCCATGCCGACATTGGCGCCCGGATGGACGCGCGTGCCGCGTTGGCGCACGATAATGTTGCCCGAGATCACGGCTTCGCCACCAAACTTCTTGACGCCAAGACGGCGGCCATCTGAGTCGCGACCGTTGCGGGATGAACCGCCTGCTTTTTTATGAGCCATTGTAGTGCTCCTGATCCTTTAGCGGGCCATTATGACCCGGAAATGTCAAAATCGATGATTAATCGCTACGTTCTGCTCACGCAGAGGCGGCGATTTCAGCCTCGGCTTTAGCCTTCGGCGCCTTCTTGGCGGCCTTCGGTGCTTCGCCCGATGCGTTGATCGAGGTGATCCGGACCACGGTCAGATCCTGACGATGACCCTTCTTACGCTTCGAGTTCTGGCGGCGGCGCTTGACGAAATGGATCGACTTCTTTGACCGCGTCTGCTCGACGATCTCGCCCGTTACCGTTGCGCCCACAACGGTCGGCGCGCCGATTTCGCTGCCTGCGTCGGAGGTGATCATCAACACTTCGCCGAAGGAAACAGCCGCACCGGCCTCACCCTCAAGCTTTTCAATCGTAATCTTGTCGTCAGCGGCAACTTTGTACTGCTTGCCGCCGGTCTTGATAACTGCGAACATCTTCTTGTCCTTGTGTTCTAACGACTCTGGCCGCTTTTAATCGCGACCGGCCGTCTTTTTGGCAGTGGCCCGGCAACCGTCCCGCCTGCCCCTCACGGACAGACTTTGCGGCCTAACGCATCTTCATTTTCAGAAAATGCACACACGCGCGGAACCATAGGCCCCACGCGCGAGGAGAGCGTTCCTACGCTGCAGGCTGTTTTCTGTCAATCATCAGATGATGAAAGAGATACGCTTCGGACTTGTGAAACAGCAAACCACGTGCTATCTCGCCGCCCGACCATGGGTTTTACGGCCCATCCTACGGAGAGGTGGCAGAGTGGTCGAATGCACCGCACTCGAAATGCGGCATAGGGGCAACCCTATCGGGAGTTCGAATCTCCCCTTCTCCGCCATTATTTTTAAGCGATTGATTTAATTAGTATTTTTGGATTTTTAATCCGATTAGATACTTTTTGCGGTCGCCCCTTAGCCTTACATGCGGGGCACAACCATGATACGCACCGCTGATGATTCATAGCCTCATTATTGTTTTGGATTGGTTTGGTATCTGCGTTTTCGCGGTTACGGGCGCGCTTGTGGCATCTCGCAAACAGATGGATATTGTCGGCTTTGCTATGCTCGGCAGCGTGACGGGAATCGGCGGAGGAACAATTCGCGATGTTTTACTAGGCATTCAGCC